>JAVEEO010000130.1 GCA_030840415.1 Pseudonocardiales bacterium
GGTTCGGACTCGGCCGACTCGGCCGCGCGCGAGATCGCGCTCTGGTTCGGCGGCCTGCCCGCCGGCGAAACCGCCTAGTTTTCCTGCCTGTTCGCCACTGATCCAGGAGCCGGCCGCCGGCAGGCCGGGCCCGAGCTGCCGCGGTGACCGAGCCGCCGGGCATGCCGCCGCGCGGTGACTACTTTCCGTTATGCACTCGGGCGAGTCGCAACGGCCGATCCTTCGAGCGCGCCCCTACGATCAGGCTTGTTCACACCAGTAACACCGGTTTCATCCGGCGGCGCAAACCAAACGAGGCTCTCCATGGCATTCACCCCGATGTCGCTGCTGGGCGGCGACCTGCTCGGCGGTGACCTGGCGGTCGACCTCGGAACCGCGAACACCCTTGTCTATGCACGGGGTCGCGGCATCATGCTCAACGAGCCGTCGGTGGTGGCGGTCGACACCACCACCAAGGCGGTGGTCGCCATCGGCGCCGAGGCGAAGCGGATGATCGGCCGGACCCCGGGCCACATCCGCGCGGTCCGCCCGATGCAGGACGGCGTGATCGCCGACTACGACATCACCGCCGAGATGCTGCGCTACTTCGTGCGCAAGGTGATCGGACGGCGGGCCTTCGCCGGCCCGCGGGTGGTGGTGTGCGTGCCCAGCGGGATCACCTCGGTGGAGCAGCGGGCGGTCAGCGAGTCGGCCTACGCCGCCGGCGCCCGACGGGTGCACATCATCTCCGAGCCGATGGCGGCCGCGATCGGGGCCGGCCTGCCGGTCGACCAGGCCTCCGGCTCGATGGTCATCGACATCGGCGGCGGCACCACCGAGGTGGCGATCATCGCCCTCGCCGGGATCGTGTCCAGCACCAGCCTGCGGGTTGCCGGCGACGCCCTGGACCGGGCCATCGTCGACCACATCCGGGCCGAGTTCTCGATGCTGATCGGCGAGCGGACCGCCGAGGAGCTCAAGATCTCGATCGGCTCGGCGTTCCCGATCGCCGGGCCGGTCCGGGCCGAGATCCGCGGCCGGGACGTCGCGACCGGCCTGCCGCGCAACGTCGCGGTGTCGGCCGAGGAGCTGCGGCACGCCATGAGCGGGCCGATCAACCGGATCGTGGCCGCCGTCCGGGCGACCCTGGACCGGTGCCCGCCGGAGCTGGCCGGCGACCTGGTCACCCGGGGCATCGTGCTGACCGGCGGCGGGGCGCTGCTGCGCGGCCTGGACGCCCGGCTGCAGCACGAGATCGGCATTCCGGTGCTGGTGGCCGACCGGCCGCTGGATTCGGTGGTGCTCGGCACCGCCACCGTGGTCGAGCAGTTCGAGTCCCTGCACAAGGTCGTCGTCGACGGCCACCGCCGGTGATGGCCGGGGGCCGCCAGCGGCTGTGCCTACCGGGCCGGCAGGGATAGCGAGGAAAGTCATGCGCAGGCTCACCCGACGCCAGCAACTGGCTGCCGTGGTGCTTGCCGTGCTGGCCCTGCTGTTCATCAGCCTGGACTTCGCCGGCGGCTCGCTGGGCGGTGCCCGGGGCGGCACCACCGGCGCGCTCGGCTCGCTGTACCGCGGCACCGATTCGGTGCTCGGCCCGGTCCGGCGGTTCGTGCAGGGAGTGCCCGACGTCGGCGGCAACCGGCGCGAGATCGCCCGGCTCGCCCAGCGCAACGCCGAGCTGCAGCGCCAGCTCGCGGCCGCGGCGGCCGACGCGGCCACCGCCCGGCAACTGCGCGCCCTGCAACTGCAGGCCGACACCGCCGACTGGCGCCTGATGCCGGCCCGGGTGATCGCCACCGGCCCGGGTGCGGGCTTCCAGTGGAGCGTCACGCTGGACGTCGGCAGCCGCGAGCACGTCCAGGTGGGCCAGACGGTCACCGACGGCCTGGGCCTGGTCGGCCGGGTGGTGGCGGTGTACGGCACCACCTCGGTGGTGCTGCTGGCCGCCGACCCGACCTCGGGCGTCGGGGTGCGCGACGTCCGCTCCGGCGCGCTGCTGCTGGCCACCGGCACCGGCAGCGGCCCGCTGGCGGCCACCGCGCTGGAGGACCGGGTCGACGTCAAGGTCGGCGACCGGGTGACCACCGGGCCGGCCGGCAAGACCACCTACGCCGCCGGCGTCGCGGTCGGGGTGGTCAGCTCGGTGCACACCTGGCCCGACGGCAGGGTGACGGCACGGCTGCGGCCGGTCACCCGCCAGGCCGGCCTGGACCTGGTCGGCATCATCCTGCAACAACCGCGGGGCACCGCCCGCTCGGCGCTGGAACCGGCGTCGGGCAGCAACCGGTGACCGCGTCCCGGATCGCCTCGGCGGTGGCCGGGGTGCTCACCGCGCTGCTGATCCAGGCCAGCCTGCTCGGCCCGCTGACCTTTCCGGTGCCGGTGTCGCTGCCGGCGCTGCTGGTGATCGTGGTCGGCATCTACGCCGGCCCCGGTATCGGCATGGGCCTCGGCTTCGCCACCGGGCTGCTGGCCGACCTGGGTTCGGAGCATCCGGCCGGCGTCCAGGCGCTGTGCTGGCTGGCTGCCGGGCTGGCCGCCGGGATGCTCGGCGGCCTGGCCACCCAGCGCGGCTACGGCACCCGCGGGGTGGCGGCCCTGGCGGCGCTGCTGGGCGCTGCCACCTCCGGCGTCCTGGGGCTGATGCTGGCCATCCTCGGCTCGCACGCGGCGACCGCGGTGCTGGCGTGCAAGTTCCTGATCCCGGTCGGCCTCACCGACGCGCTGCTGGGCCTGGCGGTGGTGCCGCTGGTGCGCAACCTGCTGCGCGCGCAGGGGATCCGCTCACCGCGCCCGGTGGGCCGCCTGATCGGCAGCGTCGATGCGCTCGGCTGACTCGCGCACCGGAGCGCACCGCACCCGGCTGTCGGTGCTGCGGCTGCTGATCGCGTCCCTGCTGCTCACCCTGCTGGCCCGGCTGTCCTTCGTCCAACTGCTCGACCAGCACAAGCCGCTGCAGTCGGCCGGCCTGACCCACCTCGGTACCATCGTCATCCCGGCGCCGCGCGGTGAGATCCTGGACTCGCGGGGCCGGGTGCTGGTCGGCAACCGGAGCACCCACGTGCTCACGGTGGACCGCTCCGCGCTGGACCAGCAGGACGACGGCGGCGCCGCGGTGCTGGCCCGGCTGGCGCCGGTGCTGGGCGTCAGCGCCGCGGACCTGCGCCGCGAGATCACCCCGTGCGGGGTGAAGGTGCCGGCACCGTGCTGGACCGGCCAGCCCTACCAGCCGGTGCCGGTGGCCACCGGTATCGACGCCTCGGTGCTGCTGGCGGTCTCCGAGCACGCCGAGCTGTTCCCGGGAGTCCGGATCAGCACCCAGACCGTGCTGAACTACCCCGGCGGCAGCCTGGCCGCGCACCTGCTCGGCTACACCGGCGCGGTCGGGCAGTCCGACCAGAAGGCCAACAAGGCCCTGGTCGACGCCGACACCATCGGGCGCAGCGGCCTGGAGGAGTCCTACGACACGGTGCTGCGCGGCGTCGACGGCGAGCAGCGGATGCAGCTCGACCCGCGCGGCGAGGCGGTCGGCCAGGACGCCACCATCGCCGCGCAACCGGGGGACACGCTGGTGACCAGCCTGGACGCCGACGTCCAGGCGCTGGCCGAGCGGTCACTGGCCGAGCAGATCGCGGCCACCCGCGCCAAGGGCAAGGCGGCGCCGTCCGGCGCGCTGGTGGTGATGGACCCGCACACCGGCCGGGTGCTCGCCGCCGCCAGCTACCCGACCTACGAACCGAGCGCGTTCGTGGGGGGAATCTCGGTCGCCGACTACGCCAAGCTGACCGCGCCCGGGGCCGGTGACCCGCTGGTCGGCCGGGCGATCGCCGGGGCGTACGCGCCGGGCTCGACCTTCAAGCTGATCAGCACCGCCGACGACCTCAGCACCGGCGCGATCACCATGGACGGCCGGTACCCGTGCCCGGGCTCGCTGGACGTCGACGGGCGCACCAAGACCAACTACGAGTCCGAGAGCTTCGGTGACATCGACCTGAAATTCGCCCTGCAAGTGTCCTGCGACACCTTCTTCTACGCGCCGGCGGTCGCCGAGTGGCAGGCCGACCAGGCCCGCGTCGAGGACGGCAAGAAGCCGCTGGAGCAACTGCAGGCGATGGCCCGGGCGTTCGGGGTGGCGCACTCGCCGGGCGTCGACCTGCCCGCCGACGAGCAGGCCAGTGGCTCGCTCGGCAGCCGGGCTGCCCGGATGGCCAACTGGAAGGCCAACAAGGCCGACTACTGCGCCGCTGCCGCGAAGGGCTACCCGGACGTGCAGAACCTCGCCGACCGGGCCTACCTGACCCAACTGGCGTCGGAGAACTGCACCGACGGCTGGCGATTCTTCGCCGGCAACAACGCCGACAACGCCATCGGCCAGGGCGACACCACGGTGTCGCCGCTCCAGTTGGCCGCGGCCTACTCGGCGATGGTCAACGGCGGCAAGCTGTTCTCGCCCACGCTGGGCTGGGGCGTGGTGGACTCCGCCGGCAAGACGGTGCGCACCATCACCCCCAAGGTGGTCCGGACGGTGCCCGTCGACCCCAAGGCGCTCAGCTTCTTCGGCGACGCGCTGCACTTCGAGGACAGTCACTCGGTCTCTGGGGCACTCGCCTTCGACGGGTCCCCGATCAAGACCCTGATCGGGGGCAAGACCGGCACCGCCGAGGTGTACGGCAAGTCCGACACCTCCTGGCTGGCCTCGTGGGGGCCGGTGCAACCCGGGGCCCCGGTCTCCGACGCCCGGTTCGTGGTGGTCGGCATGGTCGAGCAGGCCGGCACCGGCGCCTCGGCCGCCGCCCCGATGGTCCGCAAGGTCTACGAGGGCCTGCTCGGCGCGTACGGGTCACCGATCGTGCCGGGGGCCGCACCGGCCAGCAAGCTGCCGACGGTCACCTCCCGAACCGCGGTGGCCCACTCGGTGCCCGGCCTGCCTACCCCCAGTGGCACCGCGACCAGCTCAGCCAGCGGTTCGGCCAGCCCCAGCGGTTCGGGCGGCCCGAGCGGTTCGGCCGGCCCCAGCGGTTCGGCCGGCCCGAGCGGTTCGGCCAGCCACTCGCCGGGCGGCCCGTCCGGCTCACCGGCCGGCTCGGCGACCCCGGACGCACTGCCCTCACCCACCGGCTCGGCCACCGGCTCGGCCCGCCGGACGGTGGGACGATGACCGGCCTGGTGGTGCCGGCCCGCTGGCCGCTGCGCACCATGGTCGATTCCCGGCGGCTGCGCTCCTACGACCTGGTGCTGCTGGCCGCGGCGCTGCTGCTGTGCCTGATCGGTGCCCTGCTGGTGTGGTCGGCGACCCGGACCCGGTTGGAGCAGGCCGGCGGCAATCCGCAGACCTACCTGGCCAAGCACCTGCTCAACACCGCGCTGGGCACGGTGCTGCTGGTCTGCGCGGCCCGGGTGGATTCCCGGCTGCTGCGACTGATCGGCCCGCTGCTCTACCTGGCCAGCATCGTCGGGCTGCTGGCGGTGCTGGCCATCGGTGCCACCATCAACGGCGCGCACGCCTGGATCGTGATCGGCGGCGGCTTCGAGATCCAGCCGGCGGAGTTCGCCAAGCTCGGGCTGATCGCGGCGCTGGCGGTGCTGTTCGGCCAGCACGGCGTCCGGCGCCCGCCCGGCACCCCGCCCGGCGTCCGGGAGTTGGCCCTGGCGCTCGCGCTGCTGGCCCTGCCGCTCGGGCTGATCATGCTGCAGCCGGATCTCGGCTCGGCCCTGGTGCTGACCGCGGCCAGCTTCGGGGTGCTGATCGCCGCCGGGGTCCGGGCCCGCTGGCTGGTCGGCCTGTTGGCGGCCGGCCTGCTGTTCGCCGCGCTGGCTCTCAAGGCCGGCGTGCTGGCCGAATACCAACTGGCCCGGTTCGCGGCCTTCACCAACCCGGGCAAGGACCCGCAGGGGGTGGCCTACAACATCAACCAGGCCCACATCGCCATCGCGCACGGCGGCCTGTTCGGGCAGGGGCTGTTCCACGGCGCGCAGACCCGGGGCGCCTTCGTGCCCGAGCAGCAGACCGACTTCGTCTACTCGGTGGCGGGGGAGGAACTGGGCTACGTCGGCTCGGCGCTGATCATCGGGCTGTTCGCGGTGCTGCTGTGGCGCGGCCTGCGGATCGCCTCGGCGGCTGTCGGCAGTGCCCGGCTGGTGGCGGTCGGCATCGTCTGCTGGATCGGGTTCCAGACCTTCCAGAACATCGGCATGAACCTGGGGTTGACCCCGGTCACCGGGCTGCCGCTGCCGTTCGTGTCCTATGGCGGGTCGTCGATGTTCGCCCAGGGCCTGGCACTGGGCCTGCTGCAGGCAATTCACCGCAGATCGGCGTCCTGACGACTTTTCGCGTTCCACTACCTTACTCAAGCTTCACATGATTCACTCTCCGTAAGACCGTTCGTTACGGAGAGTGAACCGGGTGGCTACCACGTTCTGGCCCAGCATCGCGGCCGCGCTGCGCAACACCACCCGGACCACCCGTGCCCCGATGGTCTGGGACCCGGCGTCGCTGCTGATGTCCCGGTTCGGCTTCGGCATCGAGGCCAAGACCCGGGCCGACCTGGACCACTACGGCCTGGACGGCTGGTGGCAGAACCAGGTCAGCTTCAGCCGCGGGCCCGGCGCGGGCTACGCCGGCAACGCCACGATCGCCGCCCAGGGGCCGCTGCTGTCCAAGAGCCCGCCCGAGGT
>JAVEEO010000134.1 GCA_030840415.1 Pseudonocardiales bacterium
GTAGCTGCGGGCGGCCAGCAGCCCCGCCACGTCGACCGGGCGCAGCCACACCCCGTCGTTGACCGCGGTGGTGCGCACCTGCCGGTAGTCGGTGACCAGGAACCGCAGCGGGTCGTCGACCGGGATCTGATGGCTGTCGATGGTCTCGAACAGGTCCATGCCCAGCAACACCTGCCAGAGCGCGGCGTGCGCGTCGGCGCTGCCGATCACGTAATCGGTGATCCGGCACTGCAGGGCGGCGATTCCCTCGTTCCACTGCTCCTTGACCCGGTAGCTGACGTAGCCGTCCGGATGGGTCAGGTAGAACTTGGCGCTCATGCCGCCCCGGTGCTGCTCGCGGTCGGTGAACAGGTGGTCCCACCAGGACTCGGTCCGGTTGAGCGCGCCCGGCACCTGCTCCCGCCAGCGCCGGTGCAGCTCCGGCAGCACCGAACGGGCCTGCTCGGCGGTGAGCAGCCGCACCTCGTCGCCGGCCTGCCGCTCCGGACGGGCCAGCCGGGTCAGGCGGCGATCGATCACGGTGTGCTGCACGGTTGAGGCCGGGCCGTAGCCGAACCGGCCGTAGATGGCGCCCTCGCTGGCAGTGAGAATGGCGGCGGCGAAGCCCGCGGCGGCGAAGTCGCGCACCTGCCGGTCCATCAGCGCGCGCAGCACCCCGCGCCGGCGGTGCAGCGGGCTCACCGACACCCAGGTGACGCCCGGCACCGGCACCGTGCCGCCGGGCACCGTCATGTCGAAGTCGTAGTGACCGGTGATCCCGATGATCCGGCCGGCCAGGGTGGCCACCAGATAGGTCGCGGGCTCGGAGCCGAAGGCGTCCTCGAAGTCCTGCTCGGTGTAGTGCTCGCCGAAGGCGAAGCCGTCCAGGCGCAGCAGCTCGTCGTAGTCGTCGGGGGTCGCCGGCCGGATCTCGAGGTCCACGTCGGCTGAGTCTTCTCCAACCGGCCGACCGGCCACAAACGGTTTACCGGCGGTGCATCTCCGCTAGCTGATAGCCACCGAGGGCTCGCCGGAGGCGACGCCTTCGGCCGTCATCTGCTCGGCCATCCGGATCGCCTCCTCGATCAGGGTCTCGACGATCATCGACTCGGGCACCGTCTTGACCACCTCGCCCCGGACGAAGATCTGGCCCTTGCCGTTGCCCGACGCCACTCCCAGGTCGGCCTCGCGGGCCTCGCCCGGCCCGTTCACCACGCAGCCCATCACGGCGACCCGCAGCGGCACCTCGATGCCCTCCAGGCCGGCGGTCACCTTCTCGGCGAGGGAGTAGACGTCGACCTGGGCCCGGCCGCAGGACGGGCAGGACACGATCTCGAGCTTGCGCTGGCGCAGGTTCAGCGACTGCAGGATCTGCAGGCCGACCTTGACCTCCTCCACCGGCGGGGCCGACAGCGACACCCGGACGGTGTCGCCGATGCCCTTGCTCAGCAGCGCGCCGAAGGCCACCGCGGATTTGATGGTGCCCTGGAACGCCGGCCCGGCCTCGGTCACCCCCAGGTGCAGCGGGTAGTCGCACTGCTCGGCGAGCAGCTCGTAGGCCCGCACCATCACCACGGGGTCGTTGTGCTTGACCGAGATCTTGAAGTCGCGGAAACCGTGCTCCTCGAACAGCGAGGCCTCCCAGAGCGCGGACTCGACCAGCGCCTCCGGGGTGGCCTTGCCGTACTTGGCCAGCAGCCGCTTGTCCAGCGAGCCCGCGTTGACCCCGATCCGGATCGACACCCCGGCATCGGCCGCGGCCCGGGCGATGGCACCGACCTGGTCGTCGAAGGCGCGGATGTTGCCCGGGTTCACCCGCACCGCTGCGCAGCCGGCGTCGATGGCGGCGAAGACGTACTTGGGCTGGAAGTGGATGTCGGCGATCACCGGGATCTGAGACTTCCGGGCGATCGCCGGCAGCGCGTCGGCGTCGTCCTGGGACGGGCAGGCCACCCGGACGATGTCGCAACCGGTCGCGGTCAGCTCCGCGATCTGCTGCAGGGTCGCGTTGACGTCCGAGGTCAGCGTGGTCGTCATCGATTGCACCGAGACCGGCGCGTCGCCGCCGACGGCCACCGAGCCGACCTTGATCTGGCGGGACTTCCTGCGTGGCGCCAGCACCGGTGGCGGCGCCGCCGGCATGCCCAACGCGACCGGAACGCTCACTGCATTTCCTCGATCCTGATAGGTCTGGTCCTGGATGCCGGGTGCCGGACGGCCTCAGCGCAGCTCGAGCAGGTCCACCACGAAGATCAGGGTCTCGCCGCCCTTGATGGCACCCCCGGCGCCGCGATCACCGTAGCCCAGGTGCGGCGGGATGATCAGCTCCCGGCGGCCACCGACCTTCATCCCCTGCACGCCCTGGTCCCAGCCGGCGATGACCCGGCCGCCGCCGAGCGGGAAGGTGAACGGCGAGTTGCGGTTGTAGCTGGCGTCGAACTCCTCCCCGGTCGAGTGCGCGACCCCGACGTAGTGCACGACCGCCTGCTGGCCGGCCTGGGCGACCGGGCCGTCGCCTTCGATCAGGTCGCGGATCTGCAGGTCGCCGGTGAGCTCACCGGTCGGGAACTCCACCACGGGCTTGGTCAAGGAACTCTCCTCATTCTCGATTGCTGGATCTCGGTTGCCGGCCCGTCCGGTCCCGGACGGACCGGGTCTACTGGGGAAGGGTGATCGGCTTGACAATGTCGGCGTACATCACCAGCACCGAGAAGACGATCAGGATGCTGGCCACCACGTACATCACCGGTACCAACTGCGCCACGTCGACGAAGATCAGCCGGGGACGCTTGCGCAGCCGGGCGATTCCCCGCCGGATCGCCTCGACCAGGGCACCGGCGACGTGGCCGCCGTCCAGCGGCAGCAGCGGCAGCAGGTTGAAGAAGAACAGCAGCAGGTTCACGCTGGCCAGCAGGCTGATCAGCATCGAGATCTTGTCCAGCGCCGCAACCTTGGAGCTGTCGGCGATCTCGCCGCCGATCCGGCCCAGGCCGATCACCCCGACCGCGCCGGCCTGGTCGCGCGGCTTGCCCTGGAACACGGTGCCGGTCAGGCTGGCGATCTTGGCGGGAAACTGCTTGAGCGCATCGACGCTCATGCCCAGCTGCTGCCAGATCACGCTGCGGATCTGGCCCGGCGTCAGCCGCTGGTAGGACTCGGTGGTGCTGATGCCGACGAAGCCGGCCTGCTTGGTGTGGCCGCTGTCGTCGGCGTACTTGGTGTTGAGCACCGGCGTGAGAGACAGCTGCACCGGCTGCCCGTCGCGGCGCACCGACATGCTGATCGTCTTGTCGGCCGAGGCCTCGATCACGGCCACCGCGTCGGCCCACTTCCTGATCGGCGTACCGTTGATCGCGGTGATCCGGTCCCCGGCCCGCAGCACGCCGTTGGCCGGGGCCTTGCGGTAGTCGGGGCTGGAGGCGGCCGGGCAGTCGGCCGTGGTGGCGGTGCTGGACACCACGCACTCGCTCACCGACCCGACGGTGGTGGTCGGCGCCCGCAGGCCGATCAGGCCGTACAGCAGGATGGTCAGCACGAAGAAGATCAGCAGGTTCATGCTCGGGCCGCCGAGCATCACGATCATCTTCTTGCCCGGCGTCAACCGGTAGAACTGCCGGTTCTCATCGTTCGGGGTGACCTCGGTGCGGCTGGTGGCGCGGAACTCCTCGACCAGCTCCCCCATCCGGCGCGGCCAGCGCGACCGGCGGCCGTCCGCGCGCGGCGGCACCATCCCGATCATCCGGATGTAGCCGCCCAGCGGGATGGCCTTGAGCCCGTACTCGGTCTCGCCGCGGCGCCGGGAGAACAGCGTCGGGCCGAAGCCGACCATGTACTGGCTGACCCGGACGCCGAACTTCTTCGCGGGTACCAGGTGACCGATCTCGTGAAGCGCGATCGAGGCCAGCAGCCCGACGGCGAAGGCGATCACGCCCAGTGCGTACAGCACGTCTGTGTTCTCCTCCCGACCCGCGGTAGTGCTTGCGGCGTTACCCCTGCATCAATTGTGCCCTGTCCCGGCCGGACCGGCGGCCAGTTGCCGGCGACCCCGGTGCCGAACGGCCGCCGGATCGCCGCGCCGTCCGACCTATCGGCCGCCAGGACGCCCGGCTGACCGGGCTAGCCGATTCCGAGCAGTTGCGCGGCCTGCCGGCGCGCCCACAACTGGGCCTGCTCGACGTCGGCGAGGTCGCGCGGGTCCCCGGCCGCGGCGTGCTCGGTCGCCAACCAGCGCTCCAGCACCACGCGCACCGTGTCGACTATGCCGAGGAAACCACAGGCTCCGCTGTGAAAGGCCGCCACCGACTCCTCGTTGGCTGCGTTGTAGACGGCCGGTGCGCAGCCACCGGCGACGCCGGCCGCCCGGGCCAGCTCGATCGCCGGAAACGCCTGGTTGTCCACCGGCTCGAAGGTCCAGGACTGCGCCCGGCTCCAGTCCAGCCCCGGCGCGGCATCGGCGATCCGGTCCGGCCAGGCCAGCGCCAGCGCGATCGGCAGCCGCATGTCGGGCGGGCTGGCCTGGGCCACGGTGGCCCCGTCGACGAACTCGACCATCGAGTGCACCATCGACTGCGGGTGCACCACCACGTCGATCCGGTCGTAGCCGACCCCGAACAGCAGCTGGGCCTCGATCAACTCCAGCCCCTTGTTCACCAGGGTCGCGGAGTTGGTGGTGATCAGCGGGCCCATCGCCCAGGTCGGGTGTGCCAGCGCCTGTTCCGGAGTGACCGATGCCAGCTCGGCGCGGCCGCGACCGCGGAACGGGCCACCGCTGGCGGTTAGAACCAACCGGCGCACCTCGGCGGCGCTGCCCGAGCGCAGGCACTGCGCCAGCGCCGAGTGCTCGGAGTCGACCGGCACCAGCTGGCCCTCGGCCGCGGCGGCCAGCACCAGCGGACCGCCGGCGATCAGCGACTCCTTGTTCGCCAGCGCCACGGTGCGTCCGGCCCGCAACGCCGCCAGGGTGGCCCGCAGCCCCTGGGCGCCGGCCACCCCGTTGAGCACCACGTCGCAGTCCAGGGCTGCCAGCTCCGCGGTGGCGTCCGGCCCGGCGATCACCTCAGGCAGTCGCTGCCCGGCCGGCAGCCCGGCGGCCAGCCGCTGCCGCAGTTCCCCCGCCGCGGCCGGGCTGCTGACACCGACGTGGCCGACCTGCCAGCGCAGCGCCTGCTCGGCCAGCAGCTCCAGGTTCGCCCCGCCGGCGGCCAGCGCGGTCACCGTGAACCGCTCGTCGGCCTTGCCGATCACCTCCAGCGCCTGGGTGCCGATCGAGCCGGTCGAGCCGAGCAGCACGATGCGGCGGTGACCGGCAGAAGTGTTCCCGGATGGAGTGTTGCCGGATGGAGTGTCCACCGCCGCATTCTCCCCGACCGCGCAAGGCGCCGGGGTGCCGGTATGCCCCGCTCCGCCGTGCGGATGCCAGAATGAGGCGATGCAGGAGCCCGCCCCGGGCGGACCGTCGGACAGGAAGTGATCGACAAGTGGCAACCGAGTCCAACCCCATCGCCGGTACCGAGGTCGAGCACGCGCGGACGGGCGAACACGAACGCCCCGAGGACTGGGGCTGGCACCACGAGTTCACCACCGGACGCCAGGTCGGTGGCTGGCTGACGTTCCTGATCCTGGGCGCCCTTCTCACCACCACGCACTACAACCGGGCCGGCAACGTGGCGCTGATCTCGATGATGGTGCTGCTGCTGATCGGCCTGGTCTGGGACCGCCGGCGCCGTCGCAACCAGTGGCGCGGCTGACGCTCAGCGCTCGCTGATCCCCCACGGCGAGCCGTACTCGCCGGCCAGCAGGTC
>JAVEEO010000095.1 GCA_030840415.1 Pseudonocardiales bacterium
GCACCGGCCGGCGAGCCGGTCTGGGCCGGATCACCGACCACCGTCATCGACCGGGACGGGCAGCGCCGCATCAGCAGCCGCCACTGCATCGCCGACAGCTCCTGGGCCTCGTCGATCACCAGGTGGCCGAACGCCCAGTTCCGGTCACTGGCCGCCTCGTCCACCAGCGCCCGCCGCGACACCGCAGCCTCGTACCGGCCGGCCAGCTGATCGGCGGTGGTCATCTCCCGCGCGTCCGGCTCCATGTCGCTGATCATGTCGAGCACCCGGCCGGCGTACTCCACCTGCTGGGCGCGCTCCTCCGACTCGGCGGCGGCCTCCCCGGACTCGGCCTCGTCGGTCCCCAGCAATTCCGCCGCCTCGTCCAGCAATGCCACGTCGGCCGGCGTCCAGGGGGCCGACCGGGGCCGGTGCAGTGCCCGCCGCTCGGCGGCCGACAGCCACGGCGCGGCGCCGGCGAGCGCCTGCGGGTCGGCGTAGAGGTCGCGCAGCAGGCGCTGGGGGGTCAGCGGCATCCAGCACAGGTTGATCTCGCGCCGAACGTCGGGCGAGTTGCGCAGCGCGTTGATCAGTTCGGGCCGGGTGTCGGCGTCCAGGTCGGTCCGCACTACCTTGGCCAGCCGGCCGGCCAGCCGCTCCAGCAGGTCGCCGACGAACCGGACCCGGGCCACGTTGTGCGGCTTGCGCGACTGCTGCGCCCGGTGCCGGGCCTGCTCGACGTCGCGGGGGGACAGCGTGAGGACGCTGCCCTCGACCTCGAGCCGGACCGGTGCCGCCGGCACCCGCTGCCGGGCCTTCACCGCCGAGGCCAGCAGCCGGACCATCTTCAGGTCGCCCTTGATCAGCGCCGCCTCCGGGCTGTCGCTGCCCTGGGCATCCACGCCGGGGAACAGCTGGCCGGCGGTGGCCAGCACCACGCCGGTCTCGCCCAGGCTGGGCAGCACCTGCTCGATGTAGCGCAGGAACCGGCTGTTCGGCCCCACCACCAGTACCCCGCTGCGGGCCAGCCGGTCCCGGTGGGCGTAGAGCAGGTAGGCCGCCCGGTGCAGCGCCACCACGGTCTTGCCGGTGCCGGGGCCGCCCTGCACCACCAGCACCCCGGCCATCGGCGCCCGGATGATCTCGTCCTGCTCGGCCTGGATGGTCGAGACGATGTCGCGCATCCGGCCGGTGCGGTGGGCATTGAGGGCCAGCATCAGCGCACCGTCGGCCGACACCGTCGCGGTGTCGGCCTGCGAGGCGGCGAACCGGTCCAGGTCGAGTACCTCGTCGGAGATGCCGGTGACCCTGCGGCCGGAGGTGGTCAGGTGCCGCCGGCTGACCACCCCGTCCGGCGCGGCCGGGGTGGCCCGGTAGAACGGCTGCGCGGCCGGTGCCCGCCAGTCCAGCAGCAGCCGGGCGCCATCGGGGTCGGTGAGCCCGATCCGGCCGATGTAGCGGTCGCTGCCATCGGCCATCGCCAGCCGGCCGATGCACAGCCGCTGCTCGACCGCGTCCAGCCGCTGCTGCTGCTGGGCGGTCAGCGCCAGGAAGGCGTCCCGCTCGACCCGGGCGGCCGGGGTACCGGCGGTGCCCGAGCGGCGCAGCTGGGCCAGGGTGCTCGCGGTCTCGGCGCGCAGCACGTCCAGCCGGGCATAGCGCAGGTCGAGGTCGGCCTGTTCGGCGCGCAGCAGGTCCGCCATCGCCGCCTCGGTCACTCAGGCTTCTCCCTGCGTTCGTGCGCGTCCGCGCCGTACCGGCCGTCGATCTTGCCCTACCGGCCCGACGCCCGGACCGGCGGGCTGGCCCCGCCGGTTGAAACCAGCCTGGCTAGCCCGATATTCGCTCGACGGCCGGTTTCTCGGTGTCGACCTTGCCGAGCTGGATGACCGCAACCCCCAACAGCGCCAGCAGCGCCACCAGGCCGAAGCCCGACCAGGGGCCGCGATGGATGTGCTCGTCGTAGACCAGCACCCCCACCACGATGGACAGCAGCGGGTCGACCGTGGCGATCGCCGGCAGGCTGGCGGTCAGCGGACCGGCCTGGAAGGCCAGCTGGCTCAGGAACAGTCCGATCGCACCCACCACCACCACGGTGTAGAGCTGCCAGCTGGTCAGGGCGACCAGCGGGCCGTGCACCGCCCGGTCGGTGAGCCCCTTCAGCAGGGCGGCGGTGGCGGCGTAGACGACCCCGACCGCCACCCCGATCAGCGCGGCGGCGTCGGCGGCGGGCCGCCGGCGGTGCGCCAGCACCAGGCAGGCCAGCGCCAGCACCACCCCGGCCGCGGCGGCCACCACGGCCGGCAACCGGTCCGGGCCCTCGTCGCCGCCGCCACCGGGATTGGTGCCGGCGAGCGCCAGGAAGCCGATCAGGCAGCCGGTCAGCACCAGCGCCCACCGCACCTCGGCCCCGGTCACCGGACGGCCCTGCCTGCGGCGCAGCAGCAGCGAGAACAGCAGCCCGCTGATCAGCAGCGGCTGCACCACCGCCAGCGCGCCCAGGTGCAACGCCAGCACCTGCAGGCTCAGCCCGATCGCATCAGTCACGATGCCGGCCAGCCACAGCCGGTGGCTGAGGGTGGCCGCTACGAACCGGGCCACCGCGCCGGGCCGCAGCAGGCTGACGTCGGGCACCTGGGCGGCACTGGAGTGCTTGAGGTTGGTGGAGATCGCGAAGGCCAGGGCCGAGCCCAGGCTCAGGACGATGACGAGCCAGTGCACCGGCATGCTCGCACTCCGTCCCGCTCCGCCCAGCGGCTCCCTCACGACCCCGTTCCGGTCGGCCAGCGAAGGGTAACCCGCGCCCCGCCACCGCCTTCGAGGTTGGCCGCCGTGGCGGTGCCCGAATGTGCCCGCATCACGCTGCGCACGATCGCCAGGCCGAGCCCGGTGCTGGCCTGCTCGCCGCCGTCGTGCTGGGCCCGGGTGCGGGCCGGGTCGTGCCGGCGGAACCGTTCGAAGGCCACCGGCAGGAACTCCGTCGCAAAGCCCGGCCCCTGATCGGTGACCACCAGCTCGGCCAGCTGCGGATCGCCGGCGGCCAGCCCCACCGCGATCCGGATCTCGCCCCCGGGCGGGGAGAACCGCCGGGCGTTGAGGACGACGTTGTCCAGGGCCCGCCGGATCCGGTCCGGGTCGCCACTGACCGGCAGCGGGCCGTCCGGGGCGTCCACGACGATGGCGACCGGCCGCGGCCGGTGCCCGGCCAGCGCCGCCTGCCGGGCCTGCTCGGCGAGCTCGACCAGATCGAATTGGACGAACCTGGCCGCCTCGTGCTCGTCGCGGTCGAGCACCAGCAGGTCCTCGGCCAGCCGGATCAACCGCTCGGTCTGCTCGGCGGCCACCTCGATGGTGGCGGTGAGCTGTTCGGAGTTGCGGCCCGGCCGCAGCGCCAGCTCGAGCTCGCCGCGCAGCACCGACAGCGGCGTGCGCAGCTCGTGGCCGGCGTCGGCGACGAAGGCACGCTCCCGTTCGTAGGCCTCGTGCAGCCGGCTCAGCAGCCCGTTGAGCGTCTCGCCCAGCCGGGAGATCTCGTCCCGGCCGCCGGGCACCGGCAGGCCCACGGCGGCATCGCTGGCCTGCAGCTCGGCGGCCTGGGCGCGCATCCGTTCCACCGGCCGCAGCGCCGCCCGGGCCAGCAGCCAGGCACCGGGGCCGGCCAGCAGCAGCACGATGGTGCCGATGATCAGCAGCTGGGCCGCACCCCGCTCGGAGGCCTCGTCAAGCACCTCGCGGCTGGTGGCGACCGCGATCACCTGGCCCGTCCGGCCGGCCGGCTGGGCCAGGATCCGGATCTGCTGCTGGCGGGCCGACACCTGGTCCGGCTGCAGCACGCCGTTGTAGAGGTGCTCGCCGGTCAGGGCCGCCGCGGCCTGCGCGGGGCTGAGCAGCGGCCGGGACTGGGCATCGTCGGTGGACATCACCAGCCGGCCGGTGCCGTCCAGGACCTGCCCGTAGCTGCCCTCGGGCAGCCGCAGCCGGCGCTGCTGGCCAGCCGCCGCGCCGGTGCTGTCCAGCTGGGTTATCAGGTCCTCGGCGCGTGCTCGCAGGCCGCCGTCGACGCTGCGCCGCAGGTCAGCGCGCAGGTCCAGCACGAACAGCGCCCCGATGCCCAGGAGCAGCAGCAGCGTGACGGCGGTGAACTGCAGCGCGAGCTTGAGCCGGATCGGCACCGCGTCAGGTTAGCCGACCGAGCCGGGTCAGCCGACCGAGCCGGGTCAGCCGACCGGGACGGGGCTGGACCGGGTGGTGGGCAGCAGCCGGTACCCCGAGCCGCGCACCGTCTCCAACTGCTCGACCCCGAACGGACGGTCGATCTTGCGGCGCAGGTAGGCGACGTATTGGTCGACCACGTTGCTCACCCCTTCGTAGGCGAAGTCCCAGACGTGCTCGAGGATCCGGGCACGGCTGAGCACCTCGCCGGGGTGTCGCAGGAAGAGCTCCAGCAGCGCGAACTCCTTGGCCGACAGCTCCAGCACCGTGTCGCCGCGCCAGGCCAGCCGGGCGGCCGGGTCCAGCTTCAGGGTGCCGGCGGTCAGCACCGCAGGCCGGCGGGGGCTGCCGCGCCGGATCAGGGCCCGCAGCCGGGCCGACAGCTCGCTGAAGCTGAACGGCTTGGCCAGGTAGTCGTCAGCGCCGCTGTCCAGGCCGGTGATCCGGTCACGCACGTCGGTGCGGGCGGTCAGCAGCAGCACCGGTGCCCACCGGTTGGCCTGCCGCAGCCGCCGGCAGACCTCGAAGCCGTCCGCGCCGGGCAGCATCAGGTCCAGCACGATGGCGTCGTAATCGATCTCGGTGGCCTGCCACAGCGCCTCCAGGCCGTCGCCGACCACATCCACCGCATAGCCGTCCTCACCGAGGCCGCGGCGCAGCATCGCCGCCATCCGGACATCGTCTTCGGCCACCAGAATTCGCATGACCCGCACTCTAGAAACTCGATTATGTGGAGAGCATGTCAACGGACGACTTTTCTGCGAGCCGGTCCGCGCGAGGAGGTCCGGCATCGGTAACATCCGCTCGATGGCTGTCCACCCTGAGCTGCTCGCAACCGCCCGGTACCGCGGGGTGGGCTGCCTGCCGCGCCGCCACCGGCCGGCCCCCGGCACCGCCGAATGAGGATCGCGCACGTCACCGACTGCTACCTGCCCCGGATGGGTGGCATCGAACGCCAGGTGCACGGCCTGGCCACCGCCCAGCTGGCGGCCGGGCACCAGGTGACGGTGATCACCTCGGTGCTCGAGGCCGCCGAGCCGTCCCCCGCGCAGCCGGACGGCCTGACGGTGCTCCGGCCCGGCGGTCCGGCGGCGCAGCCGGGTTCGATCCGCTACCTGAGCAGCCTGCGCGGCCGGCAGGCAGGCCAGGGCTACGACCTGGTGCACATCCATGCCTCCACCTTCTCGCCGTTGGCCTACCTGGCGGCCGGGGCGGCCAGCAGGGCGGCGGTGCCGACGGTGGCGACCCTGCACTCGCTGTGGTCCTACGCCACGCCGATCTTCCGCGGCTTCGACGCCGCGCTGGGCTGGCGGCGCTGGCCGATCGCCTGGACCGCGGTGAGCACCGTGGCGGCCGGGTCGCTGGCACGGGTGCTGCGGCCGGGCACCGAGATCTCGGTGCTGCCCAACGGCGTCTCGCCCGGGCTCTGGCAGTCGCCGCCGCGGCCGCGCGACCCCCGGCGGGTCGAGATCGTCAGCGTGATGCGGCTGGCTGCCCGCAAGCGGCCGATGCAGCTGCTGCGGGTGCTGCGGGCGGTCCGGTCGCAGGTACCGGACGAGATCGACCTGCGGGTGCAGCTCATCGGCGACGGCCCGCAGCGCGACAGCATGCTGGCCTACCTGCGCCGGCACTCGATGACCGACTGGGTGCGGCTGACCGGCCAGCTGGACCAGCCGGCGATCCGGGACCGGTTCGCCGGTGCCGACCTCTACGTCTCGCCGGCCACCCTGGAATCCTTCGGCATCGCCGCCCTGGAGGCGAGCTGTGCGGGGCTGCCGGTACTGGCCTACGCCGGCACCGGCGTCTCGGACTTCATCGCCGACAGCCGTAACGGCGTGCTGGTGCGCAGCGACGACCAGTTGGCCGCCGAGCTCGTCCGGCTGGCCTGCTCGCCGGCGGCTCGCGCCGAACTGGCCGGCCACCCGCAGGCCGGCTCGGACTACCACTGGGACCAGGTGCTGGCCACCTGCGAGCAGGTCTACCGACGCGCCTTCGCACAGTGGGGCAGGCCGGTGCCGGTCGAGGCCACCCCGGCGCTCTGACGCCCGTGAGCTTCTGCCTGGTCTCCTTCCACGCCCATCCGGACGACGAGGCGCTGCTGACCGCCGGCACCCTGGCCCGGGCGGCCGCCGAGGGCCACCGGGTGGTGCTGGTGGTCGCCACCCGGGGTGAGGCCGGCCTCAGCGACGTCGGGCCGGGCAGCGCGCTGGGCGACCGGCGCGCCGACGAGCTGGACCGGTCGGCCGCCGCGCTGGGGTGTGCCCGGGTGATCCGGCTGGACTACCCGGACTCGGGCATGCACAACGAGCACCGGGGCTTCGCCTCGATGCCGGTCGAGGAACCCGCCGAGCGGCTGGCCGAGATCCTGCGCGCCGAGCGGGCCGACGCGCTGACGGTCTATGACCGCAACGGCGGCTACGGCCACCCCGATCACGTCCAGGTGCACCGGGTCGGGCACCGGGCCGCGCAACTGGCCGGCACCCCGCTGGTGCTGGAGGCAACCGTGGACCGCACCGCCCTGCTGCGGGCGCTGTCGCCGGTGCGCCGGCTGCTGCCACCGGACTTCGCCCCGGACCGGCTGCGGCACAGCTACACCGACCGGGCCGCGATCACGCACCGCATCGACGTCCGGGCCTTCACCGGTGCCAAGCGCCGGTCGATGGCCGCGCACGCCAGCCAGGCCACCGGCGGTGACCGCCGCACCCTGGCGCTGTTCCTGAAACTGCCAGGTCCCTTGTACCGCAGGGTATTCGGCACCGAATGGTTCGTCGAAGCCGGCCGGGAGCCGAACCGGCCGCCGCTGTCGGACCTGTTCGCCAGCCTGCGGCCGGGGCCGGCCGGACCGTCCGGAGATTCTTCGGAATAGGGTCTTGACAGCTGGCGAATGCTACGTAGAGTAACCGACGAAAGCCGCTAAACCTTCGTGTCTCCCCCGTGGCAGGAATGGCGTAGCGGCTTTCGCTTTGCCCGGACACCACTGGATCGGCAGCTACAGGCCCGGGTCCGGTTCCATTCCCAGCAGCGCGCGGCCGGCCATCTCATAGCCCACCGCGCTGATCCCGTAGTGCTGGGTGGCGGTGTTGACGTCGCGCAGCACCCGCTGCAGCGGATGGCTACGGGGCAGCGCGGTGGTGCCGGCGCCGCGGTAGCACAGCTGCACCGCCTCGGCGGCCCCGGCGGTGGCGTGCACCGCCGCCAGCCGGGCCTGGGCACGCTGTCGCACGCTCGGCACCGCACCGGCCGCTCCGGCGTCCCAGAGCGCCTGCATGCTCAGTTGCAGGAGGTGGTGGCCGGCCTCGACCAGCGCGGTGGCCCGGGCCAGGTCGGCCTGCAGCACCTCACGCTCGGCCAGCAGCCGGCCGGACCGGAACGGGGTCTTGGTCACCGCCAGCGCGGCGAGCTCGCCGATCGCCCGCCGGGCCAGGCCCAACGGCACCGCGGCCAGCACCGGAAAGATCAGCGACATCAGCGGAATCCGCCACATCGGCCCGGTCGGCCACGGGCTGATGCGTTCCAGGGCGATGCTGTGCTCGACGGGCACCCGGACCCCGGCGGTCCGGTAGTCCACGCTGGCGGTGCCCCGCAGGCCGAGGGCGTCCCAGCTGTCGTCGACGAACTCCAGTTCGGCAGCCGGCATCACCACCGCCCGGACCAGCGGCGGCCCGCCGGCCGCCGGGTTCGCCAGCATCGCGCCGCCGACCACCCAGTCGCAGTGCTGCACGCCGCTGCCGAAGGACCACCGGCCCTGCACCAGGTACGAACCGTCCGGCTGCGGGGTGGCCCGGCCACCGGGCATCAGGGCACCACCGGCCAGCTCCGAGCCGGTCGGGTAGAGCTGACGGGCACCGTCCTCGGCGACGAAGCCGCCGACGCTGTTGCTGGCCATCCCGGTGGCCGCGCACCAGCCCGTCGAGCCGTCGGCCTCGGCCAGCGTCTCCAGAACCCGCAGCACGACCGGGGGCTCGGCCTCCAGGCCGCCGAGCTCGCGCGGCATCCAGAGCCGGAACACCCCGGCCCGGTGCAGGGCGGCGACCACATCGACGGGCAGCCGGCCGGCGCGTTCGATCTCGAGGCCGCGCGCGGGCAGCTGCTCGGCGAGATCGGTGACCGCGGCCATCACCGCGTCGGCCTGCGGGACTACGGCACTGCTCACGGCGTTGCACACCTCAGGTCTCGACGCTGGCCGCACCCTCTGGACGTGGCCCCGGCGATTCGAAGATAGCGTCTACAAAGCGTCCCTGCGTTGTAGCCACTGCAGCGCGAGCCAACCGGCCGGCACCGGCAGCCAGAAGGTGGCCAGCCGGAACAGCAGCACCGCACTGATCGCGGCCGCGCTGGCCATGCCGGCCGCGGCCAGCCCGGTGGCCAGCGCGATCTCCACCGCCCCCAACCCACCAGGGGTCGGCGCGGCCGAGCCGATCGCCGAGCCGGCCAGGTACACCACCGCGACCTGCGCCAGCCCCACGCCACCGGCGAAGGCGTGCACCGAGAACCACAGCGCAGCGATGTAGCAGGCGTTGAGCAGCAGCGCGCCGAGCAGGCCCTCGGCCAGCTTCGCCGGCCTGGTCAGCAGGTTCAGCAGCCTGGGCAGCGCCTCGGCCAACGGCGGCAGCAGCCGGGCCACCAGCCAGCGCCGGGTCACCGGCACGGCCAGCAGCACCGAGACCCCGATCCCGAGCGCGCCGAGGGCACCGAACGCCCAGCCGGGAATGGGCACGCTGTGCCGGGTGGAGACCCCACTGGCGGCGGCGAAGACCAACAGCAGCACCACGTGGGACGCACCGTTGACCACCTGGGCCATCCCCACGCTGGTGGCCGCGCCGGCGGTCCGCAGCCCCGCCTTGCGCAGGTAGCGGATGTTGATCGCCAGCCCGCCGACCGCCGGCGGGGTGACGAAGCCGGCGAACGAGGCCGCCAGCTGCACCAGCACGGTCCGCAGGAAGGACAGCCGCTCCCCCACGTAGCCGGTCAGCGCCAGCGCCGCGGCCAGGTAGGTGCCGGCCGAGGCCGCCAGCACCGGCGGCAGCCATTCCCAGCGGGCACTGGCCAGCACCGTGGCCAGGTCGACCGAGCCGAGCTGGCCGACGACCAGGTAGCCGGCCACCAGCACCGCGACCACCGAGATGATGGTGCGCGGCCGGACCCGCTCCACCCTGGTCAGCTCCGGCGCCGGCTGGTGGGTCAGGCCCTCGATCTCGTCGCGGATCGCATCGACCAGTCCCGGGTCGTTGCGGATCGCCTCCCGGGTGCGCCGGCTCAGCGCGATCGGCTGCAGCACCGCGACGGTGGCGGCCAGCTCGTCGTCGGTGAGCACGCCGCGGGCGCTGCGCACCGCCCGCTGGACGCCCACCAGCCCCACGGTGCTGACCAGCAGTTCGACCCGGTCCAGGTTGATCCGCAGGTCGGTGGCGAACGCCGTCCCGTCCTGCGGGATCGGCAGCAGCACCGCGCCGCCGGGCTCGACCAGCAGGTTGGCCGCCCGCAGCCCGCGGTGGGTGATCC
Organism: Pseudonocardiales bacterium; assembly: GCA_030840415.1. Classification (GTDB taxonomy): domain Bacteria; phylum Actinomycetota; class Actinomycetes; order Mycobacteriales; family Jatrophihabitantaceae; genus Jatrophihabitans_A. The sequence goes on from JAVEEO010000095.1 coordinate 9,694, forward strand.
GGTTGCGGTGCAGCCGCAGCACCCCGGCCCACAGCTCGTCCAGCTGGCGGTCGGTCGGCTCGACCAGCGGGCTGCCGGTCACCCGGTCATAGACCAGCGCGATGGCGTCCGGGCCGCAGCGCACCCCGGCCACCAGCCGGGGCATGGCGACCCCGGTGGCGGCGGCCGCCATCGCCAGCAGCGAGCGGTGCTCGGCCACCCGTTCCAGCGACAGCGCCGGCGACGGGGCGATCTCGGTCCGGATCCGGATCAGCCGGTAGGCGTTGTAGACCGCGCCGGAGGCGATCTGGTCCCGGTCCAGCACGTGCACCAGCAACTGCCGCCCCTCGCAGTCGGTGCCGAGGTAGCTGCGGTGCTCCTCCCGCTCGGCCGCGGTGCGCTCCAGGCGGCGCAGCAGGATCCCCCGCTCGGCCAGCGCGGCGGCGATCTGCCGGCCGTCGGGCCGCTTGTCGATGCTGCCGGCCAGGTAGCGCACCGCGATCCCGACGGCCGTTCCGATCACCAGGCTGAGCATCAGCGACAGCAGCGAGACCTTGGTGGCGGTGAACACCGACACCACGTACAGGGCGGTGGTGCCCACCACCAGCGAGCGCCAGCGCGGGTCCTGGGACACCCCGACGACCGCGACGAAGGCCAGCAGCGCGGCCAGGTAGGTATCGAGTGGACGGACCGAGCCGGCGGCGCCGGGACGCAGCAGCGCCGCCTGCAGCGCGTCGGAGGCGAAGGCGTCGACCAGCCGGTCCAGCACCTCGACCACCGCGATCGCGGCCATGCCGGTGGCCAGCGCCTCGATCAGCCGGCGGGTCTGGGACCGCACGATCTCGCGGACCATGAACGCCAGCGGCACGGCCAGCGCGCCGAAGGCGGCCAGCGTCCGCAGGGTCCGGACCAGCAGCGGCGGGACGTCGGCCAGCAGCCGCACCAGGTCGTTGTCGATGCCCCGGCCGGTGTCGCTGGCCACCACGCCCAGGCCGGTCAGCAACAGGCCCGCCACCACCAGGCCGGACAGCCGCACCAGGTCCAGCGGCCGGCGCACCCGGGTCGGGACGACGTCGAGGACTTCCACGGTCGACGCCGAGGACTGCGGGCGCTCTGGGTTCACTTGCGTTACACCGTCCGGTCCGGTCGACGGCTACGACAAGCGCGAGGGTATTACAGCGACCTCCGGCCAGCTCAGCTGCCGACGCTGAGCAGCCGCAGCCGGGGCGCGGCCTCGGTGGTGCGGCTCAGCCAGCTGCGCAGGTCGGCACCGGGCATCGGCCGGCTGATGTAGTAGCCCTGCGCGACCTGGCAGCCCAGCCCGCGCAGCTCGTCCAGGGTCGCCAGGTCCTCGATGCCCTCGGCCACGATCCGCAGGTTCAGGTCCGCACCCAGCCCGATGATGGTCTTGATCAGCGCACGGGTGCTGGCCCGGTTCTCCCCGGACAGCCCCTGGACGAAGGACCGGTCGATCTTGACCTCGCCGACCGGCAGCCGCTGCAGGTAGGACAGGCTGGAGTAGCCGGTGCCGAAGTCGTCCAGCGACAGGCACACGCCGAGGTCGCGCAGCTGGTGCAGCACCGGCAGCGTCTGCTCCGGGTCGCCCATCACGCTGCTCTCGGTGATCTCCAGGATCACCCGGTCGGCGGGCAGCCCGGCCCTGGCGATGGCCCGGGCCACCCGCTCGGGCAGCAGCGGGTCGCTGATGTTGCGGGCCGACAGGTTCACCGCGACGCTGATCGGGTAGCCGTCGGCGGTCCAGGTGCGGCACTCGGCCAGGCCCGCCTCCAGCACCAGCGGGGTGAGCCCCTCGATCAGGCCGGTGGACTCGGCCAGCGGGATGAACCGGTCCGGGCCCAGCACGCCCAGGGTGGGGTGCGCCCAGCGGACCAGGGCCTCCACGCCGGTCACCAGCCCGGTCTGCAGGTCGATCTTGGGCTGGTAGTGCAGCAGCATCTGCTCGGGGTGGTCGCTCAGCGCCATCCGCAGGTCGGCGACCAGCGCCAGCCGCTCGATCCGGCCGCGGTCCATCTCCGGCCCGTACACCGCCACCCGGCGGTCGTTGGCCTTGGCCTCGTACATCGCGGTGTCGGCCTGGCGCAGCAGGTCCGGCTGGGCCGACAGGCCGGTGGTGATGGCGACTCCGACGCTGCTCTCCGGGGTCAGCATCGCCTCCTCGAACTGCACCGGCTCGGCCAGCGTGTCGGCGACCAGTTCGGCGAGCTCGGCGGCGCGCTCGGCACCCGGCAGCAGCACCGCGAACTCGTCGCCACCCAGCCGGGCGACGGTGGCATCGGCCGGCAGGCAGCCGCGCAGCCGGTCGGCGACCACCTTCAGCAGCCGGTCGCCGACGTCGTGGCCCAGGATGTCGTTGACCTCCTTGAACCGGTCGAGGTCCAGCAGCAGCACCGCCGCGGCCCCGGTGCCGGTGGACAGCACCGAGTTGATCTGGTCGCTGAGGTGGGCCCGGTTGGACAGCCCGGTCAGCGAGTCGTGAGTGGCGTCGTAGCCGAGCTTCTCGACCAGCCGGGTGCTGCGGATGGCGACCGCCAGGTGGCCGGTCAGCGTCTGCAGCAGGGTCAGGTCGTCCTCGACGAAGGTGGCCGTCTCGCCGAGCCGGTCCATCACGGTCAGGGTTCCGGCCGACCCGCTGGACAGCGGCAGCGCCACCACCACCGCGTCGCGCACCCCGCGCTCCATCAGCCAGCGCCGCAGGCCGCGGTCCTTGGTGGTGCGCGAGGCCAGCGTGGGCTCCTCCTGCACCAGCGCCCGCACCGCGATCCAGTCGGAGTAGTCGACCGTGCGGCGGCCGACCACCAGCATCTCGTCCTCGCCGATGGTCAGGGTGATCCCGGTGGTCGGCTCGGCGTCCGGACGGGCCGCGGTGAGGTTGGCCAGCTGGCCGTCGACGATCATCACCTCGACGGTGGCCGCCCGCAGCAGCTGGCGGATCCGCGACAGCAGTTGGCCGGCCAGCTGCTCCAGCGACTCGGCGCCGACGCCGTCGGAGACGAACTCGTGGATCAGGGTCAGCGCCTGGTGCCGGCGGCGGGTCGAGGCGTGCCCGCGGTAGGCCCCGGCCCCGACCGCGATCACCAGCACCACCAGGGCGGCGCCCAGCGCGCCGTTGCGCAGCAGCAGCAGCACGATCACCGCGAAGGCGCTGGCCACCGCGCTGAGCGCGGCGGCCGAGACCAGCACGTCGGCGATCTCGCGACCGCTGAGCGGGCCGTTGTGCAGCCGGATCAGGCTCAGCACCAGCAGGCTCATCAGCTGGTCCACGCCGGCGATCACCACCAGCACGATGGCCACGGTCGCCGGGTTGACCTCGGCGCGCTGCTGCAGCCACAGGTGGATGATGGTGGCGTCCAGCGCGGCTTCGCAGGCGTAGGCCGCACCGTTGTAGAGCATCTTGTCGACGTTGATCCGCTGCAGGACGAAGGCGATCATGGCCGCGCTCAGCCGGGCGATCACGAAGGTCTGCGGCGAGACCAGCAGCACGCCCAGCACCAGCGGGACCCCGGCCAGGGTCAGCGAGTGCGCCTG
>JAVEEO010000213.1 GCA_030840415.1 Pseudonocardiales bacterium
CAGCGCAGTAGCACCCACGAGATCGAGGTGTAGAGGAAATCCAGCATCAACCAGCCTGTTCTAGGAGAGTCTTCTCATCCGACGAGTTCCCACCGTGATCGGTTCCCGCGCCGGCTGCCGCGTGCACGTTGCCCTCTGATCCCGCGCCTGCGGTTGTGGCCGCCGGGACCGGGTCGTAGCCGCCGGGTCGGAACGGCTGGCAGCGGGCAATCCGCCGAATACCCAGCAATCCGCCACGAACCACGCCGAACCGGGTGATGGCCGTCGCGGTGTAAGCACTGCAACTCGGGGTGAAGCGGCACGTCGAGGTTCGCCGGGAGCTCCAGGCACCCTGGTAACAGGCGATGGCGAACACGGCCAGCCGGGCAGCCGGGCCGGGCCGGGCCGTCATCGGCCTGACCTCTCCGGCCGGGAGACAATCGTGAGCTTGTCCAGTGCCCGGCTCAGGTCGCGACCGAGGGCTGCCGAGCCTGCGGTGGCGGTCCCAGGAAGCGCTCGGACCACCATCCTGGCACCGGCCGGGATGCGATCGAGGCGCTGCTGCAGTTGGGCGCGCAGCCGGCGCGAGACCTGGTGCCGCACCACGCTGGTCCCGACCGCCTTTCCCACTACCAGGCCCACCCTGCCGGCACCGACGGCCTGGCCACCACCATCGGTCGGTCCAGCCCCATCGGTCGGTTCGGTCAAGAGGTAGACCACCACGACACCGCTGCGCACGCGACGTCCTCGCCTGGTCACCAGGGCGAAATCAGCTGCTCGGGTGAGGCGATGCGCCGCAGGCAGCACCGGAGGAAGTCGGCTCAGGCCGACAGTTCGCCGCGGCCCTTGCGCCGGCGAGCCGCCAGAATGGCGCGGCCGGCCCGGGTGCGCATCCGCAGACGGAAACCGTGGGTCTTGGCCCGGCGGCGGTTGTTCGGCTGGAAGGTCCGCTTGCTCACGGTCTGGCTCCATCGCAGTTAGGCGCCCAATGCACACCGGATCGGCGCACTCGGCTGGTCGGACAACGGCCCGATCCACCGTCGGTCGACATCCGCCAGACCTCGGTCAGGCATCAGTCGGAACTAGGGTAGATCGGCACAGGAAGTGACACCTCAGGCAGGCTCGGAAGAGCAGCACCACATGGGACGACACACGAGAGTTCAACGGTACGGATCGACCCCGGTCGCGGTCAAACCGGGGTGACGAACGTTCCGCGTAAAGGCAAAGTTAAGGCAGTTCGGGTTGAGCACGGCGGGAGTTGTGAACGACGCGAGCGACACGCCCGGACTCGCCGGCAACTGCCCTCCCGGCATTGTGAGGTTGCCGGGTCCGCTGTTAGGTTGTCGGCTCGAACCCAAACGCTGCGGGACTTGAGCGAGCACTTCGGCCCACCAGGTCGGGGTTGTTTCGGCACCCCTCCACAACCTGTGGATAAATTTGTGGATAGACCTCCGGGTACTGGACTTCGCCTGCGGCGACGTCCCACCCGGTCAGGTAGAGGCCGCAGAGCGGTTGCACGAGCGCAAGACCGAGGGAGTGACCCAAGTTGGCGGACGAGCTCGCCGATCTCGCGGATGTCTGGCACCGCGCGATCAACCAGCTCGACGACCCCTCGGTCCGTCCCCATCAGCGGGCCTGGCTCAGCCTGACCCGGCCGATCGGGCTGCTCGAGGACACCGCGCTGCTCGCCGCGCCCAACACCTACGCCAAGGATTACCTGGAGAACAACCTCCGCCCGCTGATCACGGCCACCCTCAGCGAGGCGCTCGGCCGCGACATCAACGTGGCGGTGACGATCCAGCCGATGGAGCCCGGGGACCGTCCGAGCGCCACGGTCGAGGTCACCGACAGCGACCCCGAGGAGGTCGAGGACACCGACAGCTACGACCGGTTCTCCGACGGCTTCTCCGGTGGTGACGAGCGGGGCCACGACCGGGTCGACGCCCTGCTCGACAGCCGCGCGGACGGCCGGATAGACGGCCTGATCGACGGTGCCGGCCGGCCGGGGCGCAGCTTCTTCGGTAGCGCGCCGACTCCGGCGATGGTCCGCATCGACCACGAGGCCCGACTGAATCCGAAGTACACCTTCGAGACCTTCGTCCCCGGCTCGTCCAACCGGTTCGCCCACGCCGCGGCGGTCGCGGTCGCCGAGGCCCCCGCCAAGGCCTACAACCCGCTGTTCATCTACGGCGAGTCAGGGCTTGGCAAGACCCACCTGCTGCACGCGATCGGCACCTACGGCCGGCGGCTGGAACCCACCATGCGGGTCCGCTACGTCTCCAGCGAAGAGTTCACCAACGACTTCATCAACTCGGTGCGGGTCAACGACGTCCAATCCTTCCAGCGCCGCTACCGCGACGTCGACCTGTTGCTGATCGACGACATCCAGTTCCTGGAACGGGCCGAGCAGACCCAGGAAGCGTTCTTCCACACCTTCAACACCCTGCAGTTGGCCAACAAGCAGATCGTGATCTCCTGCGACCGCAAGCCCGAGCAGCTGTCCGGCCTGCAGAACCGGCTGGTCACCCGGTTCAAGTCCGGGCTGATCACCGACGTCCAGGCGCCGGACCTCGAGCTGCGGATCGCGATCCTGCGCAAGAAGGCCGCCAAGGACGGGATGACCCTGCAGCCGGGCGTCATGGAGTTCATCGCCTCCAAGATCCAGAGCAACATCCGCGAGCTGGAGGGCGCCCTGATCCGGGTGGTGGCCTTCGGCAGCCTCAACAAGCAGGACATCGACCTCAAGCTCGCCGAGATCGTCCTGAAGGACCTGATCTCCGAGTCCGACCGGCCCGATATCACCGCCTCGACGATCATGGCGGTCACCGCCGAGTACTTCGGGATCAGCCTGGACGACCTCACCGGCGGCTCGCGGACCCGGGTGCTGGTCTCGGCCCGCCAGATCGCGATGTACCTGTGCCGGG
>JAVEEO010000239.1 GCA_030840415.1 Pseudonocardiales bacterium
CCGGTTCTGGATTCTGGGCGCTGTCGTCGCCGTCGTGCTGCTGGTCGCGGCCCTTCCCCGCCAGAAATCCACCATGGACGCTCAGACCACCCCGGCTCCGCTGTACGCGACTCCCACCAGTTCGTCCTCGCCGAGTGCCGATGCCGGCGGGGCACAGGCCGAGGCCGCCGCGGCCGCGAGCCAGGCCGCGCTTGCCGCTCAGTCGGTTGACGCGTCCCGGTCGGCCGAAGCGTCCCGGTCGGCAGTGGTTGCCGAAGCCTCGCGCTCGGCAGCGGCGGCGTCGCAGTCGGCCGCGGCGGCACGCTCCGCCGCCAGCGCATCGGCGTCCCGATCGGCATCGGCGTCCCGCTCCGCGGCAGCATCGCGATCCGCCGAAGCATCGCGATCTGCCGACGCGTCCCGGTCGGCCGCGGCATCCCGGTCGGCTGCTGCCTCGCGATCAGCCGCTGCCTCGCGATCAGCCGCGGCATCCCGGTCGGCTCAGCCTCCCGCTTCCGGCGGCGGCTGCGAACCGGGGTACAGCCCCTGCATCCCGCTCGGGTACGGCGACATCGACTGCTCCAGCGGCTCGGGGAACGGGCCGCGCTACGTCCACGGCCCGGTCTACGTCACCGGCAGCGATCCCTACGACCTGGACCGGGACGGCGACGGCATCGGCTGCGAGAACGGCTAGTCGGGAACGGCTAGTCAGGCAGCAGTGGCACGGTGAGCCCCGGGTCGACGTGCAGCAGCACGCCGCGGGTGATGGCCGAGTTGCCGTAGCGGTCGCGCACCCGGTCCACCACCGAGTCCAGGTCGTGCAGGCTGCGCCGCTCGAACGGCAGCTCGAGCTGCACCGCGTCGGCATTGTCGAGGTTGGCCAGGGTGACGCCCACCAGGGTGAGGCCCTGCTCGCGGATCAGCCTGGCATTGGCCTGCAGCACCCGGCGCAGCGCGACCAGCACGACGGCGGTGTCGTCGGTGGCGGTGGCCAGGGTGTGTGACCGGGTGGCCCGGCTGAAGTCGTCGAAGCGCAGCCGCAGCACGACGGTGCGACACACCCGGTTCGCGGCCCGCAGCCGCCGGCAGACCCGGTCCACCAGCACGATCAGCCGGGCGTCCAGCTCAGCGGGCGAGAGCTGTCGCCGGCCGAGCGCGCTCTGCGCTCCGATCGAACGCCGGCGGCGGCCGACGGTGACCGGACGGGGGTCGCGATTGTGCGCCAGCGCGTGCAGATGCCGTCCGGACGCCCCGCCCAGCATCGACATCAGCGCCCGCTCGTCCACCTCGGCGAGTTCGGCGACGGTGCTGATGCCGCGGTTGCGCAGCTTCTCGGCGGTGACCCGGCCGACGCCCCAGAGTCGTTGCACGGGCAGCGGATGCAGGAACGCCAACTCGCCGTCGGCCGGCACCACCAGCAGGCCGTCCGGCTTGGCGACACCGCTGGCGACCTTGGCCAGGAACTTGGTGCGGGCCACCCCCACGGTGATCGGCAGTCCGACCCGGTCGCGCACCGCGTACCGCAGGCCCGCCGCGATGTCGGCCGGACTGCCGGCAATCCTGCGCAGGCCGCCCACGTCGAGGAAGGCCTCGTCGATCGACATCGGCTCGACCAGGGGCGTGGTGTCGCGGAAGACTTCGAACACCGCCTTGCTGGCGGCCGAGTAGGCACTCATCCGGGGCGGCACCACGATCGCCTCGGGACACAGCTGCCGGGCCTGCCGGCCACCCATCGCGGTCCGGACGCCGCAGGCCTTGGCCTCGTAGCTGGCGGCCAGCACCACGCCGCCGCCGACGATCACCGGACGGTTGCGCAGCCGCGAATCGTCACGCTGCTCGACCGAGGCATAGAACGAGTCCAGGTCGGCGTGCAGGATCGAAGGTTCTCCGCGCACCGGCCAAGAATCGCACATCTGTTCGAATAATGGTAGCTGCCCGATCAGCTGACCAAAGCGGTACCTAATCTGCGATGGGCTCATCCCGACCGGAACTTTTACCGATGGAACCACGGGATTCTCGATTCGACCCCCTGTCTGCACGCCGCTCGCGTACGTTCCTGCTCACATGGGGTTCACAGGCACGGCACATCGCCGGGTCACGGCTCCCCACGGCCACCGGCCGAACGTCAACCGAAGGGGAACGCATGAATCGAAGGGCACTAGGGGTAGCCGTCGTGGCTGCCGGGCTGGTCGCGACGACCGCGGCGCCGGCACTGGCCGCACCGGCATCGTCGGCCAAGGCAGGCACGTCCGCACCCGTGGCGCGCCAGATCAGCCTGACCGCCTCCACCGCGCAGGTCGCCACCGCCAGGACCGCCGCGGCCAACGCGCGGCGCGCTCACCACGAGTCGAGCGACCTGGCCGAGCTGCGCCACAGCATGGCCAAGAAGGCCGCGAAGGCCGGCACCACCTACCTCGACGCAGACGTCGAGTCGTTCGCGCTGTCCTCCGATGTCAGCATGGCCGTCCCCCGGGGCCTGGCGATCAAGTCGGTGAAGATCTCCACCCAGGGCAGCAAGGTGGTGGCCGAGGTGGAGTCCGAGGAGGGGCCCGACCAGATCCTCGCACCGCAGGGCACCGGCATGGGCTGGAACATCATCACCTCCGGCACCTACGTCATCAAGATCAGCGGTGAGGGCGAGATGGAGTCGCACTACCTCAAGCGCCGGCTGGACACCTCCACCTACGACTACATCGCCTACCGGCGCACCGGCCTGGGACGGGCCTACGACATCGGGGGCATCAACTACTCGGTGACCGGCCTCTACATTTCCACCCACGCCACCGACGCCACCGCCGGCCACATCCTGGACCGGATCGACCAGTCGCCGCAGCAGGACTTCACCGGCAACTGCAGCGGATCGGTCGACATCAGCGTCAGCGTCCTCGGGGTCGGCGCCGGCGGATCGTTCGCCGACTGCGACCACTACGACATCGCGTGGAGCTCCAGCGAGCCGGG
>JAVEEO010000248.1 GCA_030840415.1 Pseudonocardiales bacterium
GAGCGCAGCCCGCCGTACCTGGCGACCAGCCGGTCCATGTCCTGGCTGAAGCCGGCCAGGTCGGCGTCACGCGCGACCTGGCGGGCGCTGTCGAGCACCGCGGCGGCGCAGCCCTGGGAGTTCTGCATGGCGAGGTTGAGGAAGAACCGTGCCAGATTGCCCCGGATGGCAGGCGGAATCTGGTACGTGAAACCGGCGTCGAGCATCGCGATCGTGTCGTTGCCGGTGAGCAACAGGTTGCCCGGATGCAGGTCGCAGTGCACCAGCCCGGTCCGGAACAGCATGGTGTAGACCGCCACCATGATCTGGCGGGCCAACTCAGTGCGCCGCGCCGCCGGAATGAGCTCGGCCCGATGGGTGGTCTCCAGGCCCGGCACGAACTCCATCACCAGGCAGGCCTCGCTGCACAGGGACAGGTACGGTCTGGGAACCTCGACGAACTCCAGCGGCGCGAGCGTCTCGGCCAGCGCCGCCAGGCTGCGTGCCTCGGCCAGCAGGTCCAGCTGGCCCAGCACGGTAGCCCCGACGGCATGCCCCATCTCCGCGATCGGCAACCGGCTGAGGCCGGGCGCTCGGTCCAGCAGGTCCATGACGGACTGGATCAGCCGGATGTCCCGGGCGACCGTGACCGCAATGTTGGGCCGGCGCAGCTTGACCGCCACCGCCGAGCCATCGGGCAGGAAGGCCCGGTAGACACAGGCGATGCTGCCACTGCCGACCGGCGTCGGGTCCAGGCCGGGCAGCCGGTCCCGCCAGTCCGGCCCGAGGGCTGCCAGCAGCGCCGCGTCCAGCTCGTCGCGGCGCATCGGGGTGACCTGCGCGTGCAGCACGGCCAGCGTGTCGCACACCGCGGCCGGCAACAGGTCGCGCCGGGTGCTGGCGATCTGGGCGAACTTGATCCAGGCAGGTCCCAGCCGCTCGAGTACCGGCGGCAGCGCCCGGTACCAGGCGATCCGCCGGCGGCCAGGACGCCGGTTGAGCAGGTCGGTGACCAGGGCTCGGGCCAAGCCGGTGCCGACCGTCCACCCCACCTCGGCGGCCCGGGACAGCCTCCCGGTCCTGTCCGGCGGATCGGGCGTGGGCGTTGCATGCATGGTTACTCCTGCTCGAACTGGCGCGTGTTGGGCTGGCGGATCAGAGTCCCTTGAGCTGGTCGGCCACCTTCTCGCCGATCATGATCGAGGTCAGGTTGGTGTTCGCGCTCGGAATGTTGGGCATGATCGAGGCATCGCAGACGTAGAGGCCCTCCACGCCGCGCACCGCGCAGTCGCTGTCCACCACGGCACCGGGGTCGCCGTCCGGACCCATCCGGGCGGTGCCGACCGGATGATAGGTGCTGTCGATGCTGCTGTGCAGGTAGACGTCGAGCATCTCCTCATCGGCCATCATGGTGTCGTTGACGATCAGCGGGCGCTCCAGGTACGGGCCCAGCGGTGCGCTGTTGAGCAACTCCCAGGCCAGCCGGACCCCCTCCCGCATGGTCACCAGGTCGCGCGGGTCAGACAGGAAGTTCAGGTCGATCACAGGCCGCTCGTCCGGATCGGCGCTGGCCAGGCTGAGCCGGCCGCGGGATTTCGGCCGCTGCGCGCAGACCATCACGCCACCGATCACCGAGGCGCCGGAGAGCATCTGCAGTTCGGGAAAGTACTTCAGGTCGAAGTAGTTGATCATGTAGTACTGCATGTCGTTGCGCTCCTGCGACCCGCTCGAGGTGGTGCGCAGGATGGACTGCAGGAACGGCAGCGACCGGTCCAGCACACCCGGACGGCTGACCATGAAGGCGCCGGTGCGCGGATGGTCGACGAGGTTGTCGCCCACGCCGGGCAGATCGGCGATCACGTCGATGCCGATCCGGCGCAGCTCCTCGGCCGGGCCGATCCCCGAGTGCAGCAACAGGAACGGGGTGCTCACGGTGCCGGTGGCCAGCACGATCCGGTCACCGTGGACGACCTCGGTGCCGCCCGCCCGCTGCAGCTCGATCCCGCTCGCCCGGCCGCTCTCGATCACCACCCGGCGCACCAGGGTATCGGCCCACACCGTGACGTTCGGGCGCCGCCGGGCCGGTTCCAGGTAGCCGGCCGCGGTGGTGAAGCGACGGGTGGCGTCAAGCCGGGTGGAGGGGATCGAACCCACTCCGGACGCCGCCGGGTCGTTGTGGTCGGCCACCCGGTCGAAGCCGTGTGCCACGCACGCCTCGACGAAGCCCCGCTGCAACGAGCTCAGCTCGGCCTCCGGAAAGCGCCGGATCGGCACCGGACCGTCATTGCCGTGCAGTTCGTTGGTGAAATCACGATCGGTCTCGAGCTTGCGGAAGTACGGCAGCACATCCGCCCAGCCCCACCCCTTGTTGCCGGCGGCCTCCCACTCGTCGTAGTCGTGCGGCATGCCCCGCAGCCCGATGGTCGCCCCGACTGCCGACGAGCCGCCGATCAGCTTGCCGCGCGGGAACCGGATCCGGCGCCCGTCGGTGGCCTCGGCGCGGTATCCCCAGTCACTGTCGGCGAAAGACATCTCGCGGCCGTAGTAGATGTTGTCAGGCACCGTCTCGTCGGTGAAGTCCGGACCCGCCTCGATCACCAGCACCTGGCGTGCCGGATCTTCGCTCAGCCGCATCGTCAACGCGGCACCCGCCGAGCCACAGCCCACGATGATGTCTGTGTAGCGCACTGTTTGGTCCTCTGCTGTCTGGGCATTCCGCGATTGCCGCGGTGCCGGATGGGAAAAGGTCCTTGCTAGATCGCCGGTGAGTAGGCCCGCTGGCCCGCCGACCGGAAGGACGCCGCGCCGGTTCGGTAGCCGGTGCCGAGCGAGCGCCGGTTGGCGGGCTTGTTGAAGCAGTCCAACTCCGGGATGAGGATCAGGATCGGCAGGTCGGTGATTGCCGGCTCATGCATCGGCACCGTCACCGGCACGCTGGCGCCGCCGGAGATCCGTACCCGGGTGATGCCACCGACCAGCAGCGGCGCCCGGCGCGGTGGGATGTGGTCGGCGGTGCCGGTGGCGACGGTGATCGCCCGGATGAACCATTCGCCGTCGGGCAGATCGAGCATCCGCCAGCCTGCCAACCCGTCGATGATCTCACAGGCGTAGGGCAGTCCCTCGGTGGTGGCCGACTTGAAGGCCACCACGTAGGTACGGCAGTTGGCCAGCGACTCCGGGGGCAGTGCCTGGGCGAGTTCGAGGGTGCCGACCAGCCGACCGGTGCCCGCCGGCCCGGACGGACGGGCCTGCCGAAAACCGTCCTGCTCCCAGCAGTCGGGATTGCGGGAGTACTTGCGGAACACCGCCGGAGAGATCCCGACGCTCTTGGAGAACTTGGTGGTGAAGGTGCCCAGGCTGTCGTAGCCCACCGAGGCCGCCACCTCGGACACGCTGTAGTCGGTGGTGGCCAGGATGATCTTGCTCTGCGCCATCCGCACCGCGGTGAGGAACCGGCCGGGCGAGGTGCCGGTCACGCCGTGGAACACGCGGGAGAAGTAGAACCGGCTGAACAGGGCCGCACTGGCCATGTTGTCCAGGGTTATCTGCTCGTCGAGGTGCTGCCACATGTATTCGATGCTGGCTGCTACCGGATCTTTCATATGGTCACTCCGTGGGTTGGGAGCCAGGCCGGCCGGCGGCCGGGCGCGTCCTCATCGACCGCCCGGCGCCGAGCCCGTGCTAGTGCTGGCCCGAAGGTTGGTTGTCTGCGAGATCTCGGTAGCCACCGGCGTAGAAGACCAGTGGCTGTTGGCTCGGGTCCGCGGCGAAGCCGAGGACCGAGCCGACGAAGATCGAGTGGTCTCCCCCGTCATAGGTCTGCTCGAGCGCGCACTCCATCCAGGCGTGCGCCTCGTCCAGCAGCGGCACCCCGGTATGCGCCCCGGCCAGCCAGTTGCCCGCCGCGAACTCGCCGCCGGCCAGATGCCGGGCCGGGTCGGCGAAGTGCCGGGCGAGCTCACGCTGGCTGCTGGACAGCACGTTCACCGAGTAGGCCCCGGACTGCTCCATGCTGGCGTGGAACACCGCGTCCACCCGGACGCACACCAGCACCAGCGGCGGGTCCAGCGACACCGAGGTGAAGGAGTTGGCCGTCATCGCGCTGGCGGCGCTGCCCCCGGTGGCCAGCACCGCCACACCGGTCGGGAAGCAGCCCAGTGCCGAGCGGAACTGGGCTCGGACGGCGCTGGCCTCCGGCGCCAGTCGTCGAGCCAGCGTCATGCCGACCACCGCCCGGTCCCGATCGACCGCTCGGCCGGACCGGTCCGGTACGGCTCGAGCGCCTGCCGCAGTTCAGCCGGCACGTTGGTCGGTGCGGTGGCGTTGTTCGCCCCGCGCATGCAGGCGATCCGCTGCCGGCCGCGGGCGACCAGGTCGGCCCGGCCGTCGGAGATCCGCAGGTAGTCGAAGGCGAAACCGAGCTGGCTGCGGGCCAGGTCCTCCAACCGCATCCGGATGGCGATCTCGTCGAAGGCGGTCAGCTCGGCGAAGAACTCGCACTCGCACCTGAGGGTGAATAGCTTCAGGTCCTGCTGCAGCTCACGCAGGATGCCCGGAGCGTGCTCGCGCAGGAACATCTCCCGACACCTGCCCTGCCAGCGCAGGTAGTTGGCGTAGTAGACGTTGCCGACCAGGTTGGTCTCCTCCAGGCCGATCACATGCCGGAGCTCGAAGTAGTCAGGCATCGGCCGTCTCCGACAGCAGCGTGATGACGACCGGGCCGTCGGTAGTGCTGAGCCTGGTACGGACCGACAGGATCCGGGCGACCCCCGAGGACAGCGACACCCAACCGGGATC
>JAVEEO010000255.1 GCA_030840415.1 Pseudonocardiales bacterium
CGGCCGACAGCACCGCGCTGCCGAGGTCCATCAGCACCACCACGCCGGCCGGGCCGGCCACCTCTTCGACTGCCTCCTTGATGGCAATGGCGTCGGTACCGAGGGTCTGCTCGTCCAAGCCGGCCGCCACCGCGATCGGCACCGCGCTGCCCTGCAGCATCTGTGCGGCCAACTCCACCGCGGCGCGGGCCAGCGCCCGGCTGTGCGAGACGACGACCAGTCCGACCAGGGGTTGCCCGGCAGCGGTCACAGCGGTGCCCGGACGGCGGCCGCAAGCAGCAGCGCGGCACTGGTGGCGCCCGGATCCTGGTGCCCGACGCTGCGCTCGCCGAGGTAGCTCGCGCGACCCTTTCGGGCCAGCATCGGCGTGGTCGCATCGCGGCCCTGTTCGGCTGCCGACAGGGCCAATTGCAACGCCTCGGAGCGCGAAGTGCCGGCGGCAGCGGCCGATTCCAGCGCGGTGACCGCGGGCGCCAGCGCGTCGAGCATGGTCTTGTCGCCCGGTTCGGCTTTGCCGCGGGCCACCACACCGTCCAAGCCTGCCCGCAGCGCGGCGGCGAGCTCGGTCGGCGAGACCTCGGTGCTGTCGCCCAGCGCGCTGCCGAGCCGGAGGAACAGCGTGCCGAACAGCGGGCCGCTGGCACCGCCGACGGTGGAGACCACCGTCATGCCGAGCTTGGTGAACAGCGCGCGCGGGGTGTCGGGAGCCGCCTCGTCGATGGCGGCGATCCCGGCCCGCATGCCGCGGTCCATGTTCGCGCCGTGGTCACCGTCGCCGATCGCGGCATCGAGCGCGGTCAGGTTGTCCTTGTGCTCGGTGACCAGCTCGGCGAACGCGTGCATCCACCTGGCCAGATCAGCCGTCGATACCGAGTCGGCCATCGCTCAGCCACCCCAGTTCAGCAGCGGGGTGCGGACCGGGGCGTCCCAGAGCGACAGCAGCTCGTCGTTGACCTTGAGCAGGGTCACCGACGTGCCGGCCATGTCGAGGGAGGTGATGTAGGAACCGACCAGGGACCGGGCGGCCTGCACGCCGTGGCCGGCCAGGATCCGGTTCACCTCGTTGTACATGAGGTATAGCTCCAGCAACGGCGTGCCGCCCAGGCCGTTGACGAACGCGATCACCTTGTCGCCGCGCCGGAACGGCAGGTCGGCCAGCACCGGTTCCACCAGCATCGCGGCGATCTCGCGGGCCGGGGCCAGCGGCACCCGCTCGCGACCCGGCTCGCCGTGGATGCCGACGCCGAGCTCCATCTCGTCCTCGCCGAGCTCGAAGGTCGGCTTGCCGGCCGCGGGCACCGTGCACGAGGTGAGGGCCAGGCCCATGCTGCGGCCGTTGTCGGCGACCCGGCGGGCCAGGTCGGCCACCTGCTCCAGCGGCCGGCCCTGCTCCGCGGCGGCACCGGCGATCTTCTCCAGCAGGACGGTGACGCCGACCCCGCGCCGGCCGGCCGTCCAGGTGCTGTCCTGGACCGCGACGTCGTCCGCGGTCACCACCGTGAGGATCCGCAGGTCACCTTCCAGGGCTGCCATCTCGGCGGCCATCTCGAAGTTCATCACGTCACCGGTGTAGTTCTTGACGATGTGCAGCACGCCGGCGCCACCGTCCACGAGCCGGGTGGCGGTCAGGATCTGATCGGGTACCGGCGAGGTGAACACCTCACCCGCGCAGGCGGCGTCCAGCATGCCCGGGCCCACGAACCCGGCATGCAGCGGTTCATGGCCTGATCCGCCGCCGGAGACCAGGCCGACCTTGCCCGGGCGGGGCGCGTCCACCCGGGCGATGATGCGGTGCTGGTGGTCGACCCGGAGCGTGGGGTGCGCGGCCTCGATGCCCAGCAGCGCCTCGGCCACCACGTCCTGCGGGTCGTTGATGAGCTTCTTCATGCCAGATCGTCTCCTCGTCGATGGACGCTACGCCTCCGGTGTGCCGGCCGGAGAACAACCGGCTTAGTGGGCGTCGACGGCCTCCCGGCGGGGGCCGGCGCCCGGGCCGGCCGGTGCCGTTGCGGTGGCGGCGTGCCGCCGGGCACGGTCCGAGGGCAGCACCAGGGTGGCCGCGGCCAGCACGAAGGCCCCGGCGCCGAGCAGCAGGTAGTAGTTCGGCAGCCAGGCGGTGTCGTTGGCCACCGACCCGCCGACCAGGTTGCCCACCACGCCACCGGCACCCTGGAAGACGTTGGCCAGGCCGAAGATCAGCGTCGCCTGGGTCACCGTCGAGATCTGGCCGACATAGGCCGGCACCAGCCCGTAGATCGGGTAGAAGCTGAGCCCGAACAGCACCGCCGCGGCGAACGGCATCCAACCGGACTGGGCACCGTGCAGCAGCAGGCAGCTGGCCAGGAACATCCCGTAGCAGAGGGTCAACGTGCGGCGCAGCCCCAGCAGGTCGCCGAGCCGGCCGACCGCGAAGCCGGCCACCGCGCCCACGACCGCGATCGTCATCCAGACCGCCGAGGAGTACTCGATGGACTGGCCGCCGTGGTCGCGCAGCAGCGGCGCCAGGAAGTTCTGGTAGGACATGAACGAGAAGCCGTTCATGAACTTGATGATCCAGATGCCGACCATCCAGACGCTGAGGAAGGCGACTCCGGCAGCCAGCGAACGCCGTGGCCGCGAGCCGGGTGCCGGGCGGGTGGTGATGCCGGTGGCCGGATCGATCGCGTCGGAGAACAGTCCCAGCCGGGAGAACAGCCGGCAGGTGATGACGATCAGTACCAGCGAGACGCCGGCCACCGCGAACCACACCGCCCGCCAGCCGATGGTGTGAGTGAGTGCGGGGATGATCGCCGCGGAGACGAACACCCCGTAGGTGGTTCCGCTGGAGATGATCCCGAGCGCCGTGCCGCGCCGGTTCTCCCCGATCAGCCGGGGAACGATCTCGACGATCGGCACGTAGACCGACGCGGAAGTGCCGGCCGCCACCGCCAGGCAGGCAGTGAGCACCACCGTGCTGCTGGTCAGCCCGACACCGACCAGGCACAGGGTGCACAGCGCTGCCGAGCCGACCACCACCACGGCACCGTTGAACCGGTGGCTCAACCAGGTCGCGGCGAAGGCGAAAACGATGAACAGGAACTGGCCGATGCCGGTGATCCGGCCGGCGGTGGCGTAGGAGAAACCGAGATCGTCCGACATCGTCGGCAGCAACTGGCTGAAGACGTAGATGCCGAAGCCGTAGGTCACGCCGACGAACCCGGCGATCAGCAGGACCGCCGCCCAGCGCTGGGCGGCGGTGCCGGGATGCTGCGTCATGGCTGGACAGCCTCCTCGTCGTGAGCCGGTGGAGCATCCGGCGCGGTGCGAACCGCGCGGTGCAGGAAGAAGCCGGAGTCGTCGGCAGAGCTCCGCGGCCGCTGGTCACCGAAGGAGTCGATCCGGCCGAAACCCGCCCCGCGCAGCTCCTCGCGGATCTGGTCGAAGCGCAGCGACTCGACCGTCAGGGTGCGGAAGAAGCCGTCGGCGTAGCGGTATCCGAAGCTGGTGGTGGCCTGGTCGCTGGCCACCAGCGACACCTCGACATTGCCGGCGTACACGCTGCGCCCGGGTGGCATCTGCTGGTGGTCGACGATGTAGTCGAAGTTGCGGTGATCGACCAGCAGCACGCCGCCGACCCGCAACAGGTCGTGAACCCTCCGCAGCAGCGTCCGGCGCTGGCCGGCACCGGCGTGCGGCATCGAGCTGCCCAGGCAGATCACCGCGTCGTATCGCGGTACCGACAACGGGCGCAGATCTTCCCAGGACAGCCGCTCGACCCGGACACCGGTGCCGAGCGCGGCCAGGTTGGCCCGGGCCCGCTCGACCATCTCCGCGCTGCCGTCGCTGGCATCGACGGAGTATCCGGACCGGCTGAAATGGGCGGCATGGAAGCCGGTACCGCAGGCGATGTCGAACAGCGCCCGGCCCGGTGAGGTGCCGGCGACCACCCGGTCCAGGAAGTCGCCCTCGACCTCGAGCCGGCGTTGCCAGTCCACCAGTTCGTCCCAGCGGGCGGCGAAGCCCTGTCCGTACTGATCGATCACCAGTTGTGCCGTCATGCCGAGCTCCTGGCCAGCTGCAATGCGCTGAACGACTCGTGCATCTCGTGTGCGCGCTGCCAGGCGGTCGCGGGTTCGATCGGATCGGGATTGACCTTGAAATGCTGTTCGAGGATGGCCAGCCTGTCCGGCCGGATGGTGGCCACGCCGGTGGCGGGATCGATGTCCTGCACGCCGTCGGCGTACTGACCGCGGCGGTTGATCTCGATGGCCTCGGCCTCGGTCAGGCCGTCGGGCAGGCTCAACTC
>JAVEEO010000107.1 GCA_030840415.1 Pseudonocardiales bacterium
GCGCCACGCCGGCCGCCAGGAACCGCTGTCGTAGGTCGGCATCGGGCAGGAAGTGCCCGGACGGCTGCAGGTTGGCGGTGGTCGGCAGGTTGACCGCCCCGGGGATGTGGCCGGCAACCGGATCGATCGGCTCCAGTTCGCCGCGGAACCGCTCAGCGGCCCGGACGTCGAACAGCCGGCCCACCTTCCCCCAGGCCGCGGCGGTGTCGGCGTCCAGGGTCGGCAGGCTGCCCGGTCGCACGCTGATGCTGCCGGTGGCCGGCGACGGCAGTTCGGTGGACACCGGACGGCCCGCGCCGACCCAGGCGTGGAAGCCGCCGTCGAGCACCTGAACCCGGCGCACCCCTGCCCACCGGAGTACCCACCAGGCCCGGGCGGCGGCGACCGAGTTGCCCTGGTCGTAGACCACCACCGATGACGCCGCCGTCAGCCCCCAGGCCCGGAGCACGGTCTCCAGCCGGCGCGGATCGGGCAGCGGGTGCCTGCCACCCGGGCCCGGCGGGTCTGCCAGATCGGTTTCCAGGTCGCACCAGCGCGCCCCGGGCAGGTGCCCGGCCAGATAGTGCGGATACTGGGACGGGCCACCCAGCTGCCAGCGGACATCGACCAGCACCGGGCCGGAGTCTCCTCCCAGCATGGCGGCCAACTCCTCGACGGTGATCAGGGGTCGCGGGGAATGATCGGTCATGCCGACGGTTCTAACATGGACGCTGACTGCCGGACCGGCCAGCACCACGCAGGTGGAACGGTCAGGCACTGGAGCTTGGAGAGGGGTCGGCAAGTGAATCACCACCACAGCGACTTGATCGACACCACCGAGATGTACCTGCGCACCATCTACGAGCTCGAGGAAGAGGGCGTCACCCCGCTGCGCGCCCGGATCGCCGAACGGCTCAGCCAATCCGGGCCGACGGTGAGCCAGACGGTGGCCCGGATGGAACGGGACGGGTTGCTGCAGGTGGAGAGTGATCGGCACCTGCAGCTCAGCGATCGCGGCCGGCACCTGGCGGTGTCGGTGATGCGCAAGCACCGGATCGCCGAACGGCTGCTGCACGACGTGATCGGCCTGGAGTGGGACCAGCTGCACGTCGAGGCCTGCCGCTGGGAGCACGTGATGAGCGACGCGGTCGAGCGCCGGATCGTGGCGCTGCTGGAGGGCCCGCTGGTCTGCCCGCACGGCAACCCGATTCCCGGCCTGGAAGACCTCGGACTGCCCTCGGGCGGCAGGGACGACGCTCCGCTGCCCACGCTGGCCGACTCGGTGGCCGCTGACGAGGTGACCGTCCGGATCGAGCGGATCAGCGAACTGCTGCAACCGAACGTCGAGCTGATGCGGCAGCTGTCGGACTCGGGCATCACGCCTGGCCTGTCGGTGGCAGTGACCCGGATGCCGGCGGGGTTGCACGTGGCCGGCGCTCCGGACTCCGAACTGGTCCTCGACGAGGTCGCCCGGCATATCTTCGTCACCGTCCCGGCCTGATCCGGATCGGCTTTCTCCCTGGGCGGTGATCACGCGGAGGCGCCCTGGCTCAGGGCCGGCACCACCCGCGGGTCCAGGCCGCGTCGCGCGGCGGTAACCAGCAGCATCGCCGCCGAGTAGTCCGGCTGTGATCGCAGCACCCGTTCGGCGGCCATGCCCGCCAGCGTGGCGTTGCCGGCCCGCCAGTGCGACCAGCCGAGCAGGAACAGCGGGGCGGCGTCGTACGGAGCCGGCAGCCTGCCGTGCAGCTCGACCATCAGGGCGGCCGCCGGCTGGCACCCGTCGTCGATGGCCAGCCAGATCGCGTCCCGCACCCGCAGATCGGTCAGGGCCACCGCGTGCGCGGCCAACTGCGCGTCGCCCGGCGCCACCGGCATCCGTTCGGCCGCGGCCAGCAGCGCGGCAACCTCGTCGCGTCGCCAGTCGGCCAGCCGAGCGGCCCCGACAGCAGCCCGGGCCCGCTCGGCGTCGGCCAGCAGCGGCAGCAGCCCCGCACGCCGGTGGGGCTCGCAGCCGGCCAGGGTGGCCTCCAGTGCCTGCCGGTCGGGCAACGCCACCAGGCCGGCGAAGGTGGCCCGGGCGGCCACCGCCGAACTTTCCGGCAGCCGCTGGTGCCCCTCGGCAGGGCAGCAGTCCGACTGCTCGCACCACAGCGACCACCAGCGGCGGTCGGTGGCCACCAGCACGTCGAGGACCTCGATGTCCAGCTCGGCCAGGGCAATCGCCAGTGAGTCCCGGCAGCCGAGCAGGCTACCCGGCGCGCGCGGATCGCCGGTCACCGAGTCGGTCACCAGTACCGCTGCCACCGCCCGGCAGCCAGCCCGCACCAGCACCTCGCCCAGCGGTTCCAGCAGCTCGTCGTCGAGGCCGCCGCCTAGCCGGGCGGGCAGGTCCTGCCGGACGGTGACCTGGACCTGCTGTGGCCCCGTCAACGCGGCGCTGCCCACGAAACCGACCACGACCAGGCTTTGGCGGGGATGGAAGCCCAGCAGGTAGGGCAGGCTGTCGATCAGCTCGCCGGGATCGCAGATCCGGACGCCGGGCAATTTCCAGGAGGTCATGCAGCGAGCCTGGCCAGCCACGCCGCATCCGAAGCCTCCGACGGCCAGATTGTGGACAAGCCCGGCGGCCGGCGGCTGCTATCCACAGTTACAGCGGGTGTTGACGCCAGCCCATCGCGGCCACGGTCAACCCGTCGGCGACCTCGTCGTTGCGGTCGGCCAGCCGCCGGTCCCGGTCTCCTTCGGCATCGGCAGCGGCGGTCTCGCGCCGGCCGATCGCGATGATCCGGAAGAAGGCGGCGGCGCGCTCCAGCGCGACGTCGAACTCACCCAGGTAGGCGCCGTGCAGCACCGCATCGGCCAGCGCCTCGATGGCTGCCGGGTCGGCATCCTCCGATACGCCGGCAACGACCTCGTCGGCGGGCGCGTACGGACGGCCCGCACGCCACAGCCGGGTCACCTCGTCGCCGTTGCTCTGGCACCACCGGCGCAGCAAATACAGGGCCCACAGCGCGCCCGGCAGGCTGGAGGGGTGCTCGTGCCGCCACAGCTCGGCAAGGGTGTCCAGGCCGACCCGGTCGGCCAGGTCGACCAGGGACTCCGCGCCGCCGCGGCCGTGGGTTATGACCGCCGCGGCGGTGGCGGCTGCCAACTCGGCCCGGGCGAAGGGCTCCATCTCGACCGACCCGGCCACGGCGGCGAGGTCGGGCAGCCGGATCGGGCGGTGCGGGCGGTCAGCTTCTGGCACCCGTCCAGGGTAGGCGAGCGCCCGGTCAGGCCGGGACTGCCCGAGTCCGGCTCGCCGCGGCCGGATCGGCGGCTAAACTGGACCACGGCGTCGACCCGATCCATGGCCCCCGGACCCAAAAATGCCGCCACGAGCGGCCTTCCGCCGAGAGGCGACCTGGCGGGTCGGCGTCACTACAACGTGAACAGCAAACCTGAGCAGCGAAACCTGAACGGCGAAGCTGAACGGCGAAGCTGAACAGCAAGCCCCGAACAACGAAGCCCGAACAACGCCCGTGGACCGCCGGACGAAGGACGACCCTCATGACTTCCGGCCGATGAGTTCCGGGGACGGCTGGACCACCTGCGCGGCCGGCCACCGGCAC
>JAVEEO010000118.1 GCA_030840415.1 Pseudonocardiales bacterium
TCACCGGCCCAGATTAGCGGCCGGCAGATGAATATGCCTATTAAACATGACTAATCTCTTTCGCCGCGGATTCGGCGGCAGCCGGCGGCGCGCGACGCGCGGAAACGAATCGAGCCAAGATTTCACATTGATGATCAATTGATGCCACACTTTCCGCTGGTATCACAACACATTGGGAGGACGAGCTTGAACAAGACCCAATTCATCGACGCCGTCGCGGCTCGACTGAATGCAGACCACAAGTCCACCGCAGCCATCCTGGACGCGATCACCGACGAGGTCTACGCCAACGTCGTCAAGGGCGAGAAGGTGATCCTCACCGGTTTCGGCGCTTTCGAGAAGCGCGACCGGGCTGCCCGCATCGGGCGCAACCCGGCCACCGGTGCCAAGGTTCGGGTCAAGAAGACCTCGGTTCCGGCCTTCCGTCCCGGCACCGAGTTCAAGGAGATCATCGCCGGTCGCCGCAAGGTGGCCAAGGCTCCGGCCAAGAAGGTGGCCGCCAAGGCCGCGCCCGCCAAGGCCACCACCGCCACGAAGTCCAGCGCCGCCAAGGCGAGCCCGGCCAAGCCGGCCCGGACCACGGCGACCAAGGCGAGCACCGCAGCCAAGAGCACCGCGACCAAGTCTGCGACCACCCGGTCCACGACCAAGACCGCGGCGGCCAAGACCCTGGCGACCAAGGCTCCGGCCAAGACCGCCGCGGCCAAGACCACGGCGGCCAGGACCCTGGCGACCAAGGCTCCGGCCAAGACCGCCAAGACCACGGCGACCAAGGCTCCGGCCAAGACCGCCGCGGCCAAGAGCACGGCGGCCAAGAGCACCACCAAGGCCGCTCCGGCGAAGAAGACGGCTGCCCGCAAGGCACCGGCGAAGACCAGCCGCTGAGCTAACGGATCAGCCGCTGACGCGGTGGTGGCTCGGCTGACTGCCGGGCCACCACGGCCCTCAGCCTGCCCGGCGTCGGCCGCCGCGTGCCTTGAGGTAGTCGGCCACTACGTACTCGCCCAGGGCACCGGACCTGGGCAGGAAGACCCGCCCACCGTTGCGCCGGCCCACCTCGTGCATGAAATCGACCAGCCGGGGTTCGTCGTCGAGCATGAAGATGTTGATGGTGGCGCCGCGCCGGGTGCATCGCTGCACCTCGGCAAGGGTCGCCGCGATGGTCTCCCGCGAAGGTGGCCAGCAGAAGTCGGAATACCCGTCGGGAGCCAGGTGCGCGGTCGGCTCGCCGTCGGTGATCACCAGGATCACCGGCTCGGCGCCGCGGTGGGAGTCCAGATGCCGGCGGGCCAGCATCAGCGCATGTTGCAGGTTGGTTCCGTACACCCGTTCCCAGTCGTGGTGCACCAGGTCGCGCGGGCTCATCACCCGGGCGTAGTCGGAGAAGCCGATGATCTCGATGGCGTCCTGGGGATATTTGGTGCTCACCAGGGCGTGCAGGGCCAGCGCGGTGGTCTTGGCCTCGCCCCAGGTGCCGCGTAGCTCCATCGAGTAGGACATGTCGACCAGCAACGCCACCGCCGCTGAGGAGCGGCGCTCGGTCTCGACCACCTCGAAGTCCTCGGCGCTCAACCGCACCCGGCCCGGGCCACTGCGCAGCACCGCGTTGCGAACGGTGCGCACCACGTCCAGCGGCTGCTCGTCCCCGAAACGCCATTCCCGGCTGGCACCGGTGACCTCGCCGGCCGCGCCGGCATCGCGGACGTCGTGATCGCCGCGGCCACCGGACTCCAGCGCCGCGAACACCTTGCGCAGCGCGGTGGCGCCGAGCCTGCGCAGGGCCCGTGGGCTGAGTTCCAGGCCGCGACCGCCCTGTTCCAGGTATCCCTGCCGCTGCAGCTCGCGCTCGATCCGGCGCAAACGGTCGAGGTCCTCGACCGCCGGTTGCCCCAGCGCCCGCTCGACGAGTTCGGGATCGATGTCGGCCAGGCTGGCACCGGGGTAGTCCTGCCCAGCCAGTTCGGCCAGTTCGTCGAGATCGGCGAGCTCGGCCAGCGCCTGGGTTCCGTCGGCGTACCCGAGGGATTGCTCGCCCGACATGCGCTCCGAGCCCGCCCACGGCAGGTCCGGACGGGCCGCCCGCAGCGACTGCTGCAGCCGGCCGAGCTGCTCGCCGAGGCCGGCCTGGTTCAGGGCCTGATCCATCAGCGAACCCAGTTCGGCCCGCTGCTGCGCGGTGAGGGAGTTCATCAACCGCTCGGCGGCGGCAGCTCGCCGGGCCAGCGAATCGATGAGTTCGGCCAGGTTGGCCGGGTTGTCCGGGAAGAACTGGCCGTGCTTGGCCATGAACTCGGCGAAGTCGGCGTCGGTGTGCTCGCCGCGGGCGTCGGCGTCCAGCATCTCGTTGAGGTCGTCCAGCATCCGCCGGATCTGCTCCATGGCGCGCGGGTCGGGATTGGCCAGCGCATCGCGCAGGCCGGCGAACTGGGCGTCGAGCACCTCCGACCGCAGCAGCTCAGAGATCTGCTGGTAGGCCGCCGCGGCCTCCGGCGAGCGCCACTGGTAGTCGGCCAGTTCCCGGACGGCGCGGGCCGTGTCGGCCGGCAGCGCGTCCAACTCGCTCTCGGCCAGCCGCGCCGAGTCGGCCGGGTCGGGGAACAGCGCCGCCCGCTCACTCTCCAGTGCCTGGTCCAGCAGCTGCCGCACCTTGTCCAGGGTGCCGTCCAGCCGGCCGGAGTTGCGCAGCTTGCGGGCCTGGTTGCGAGCCCGCTGGCGCAGCGCGTCCAGCCCGCTGCGGCCGTCCGTGCCGGAGCGCATCAACCGGTTCAGCGCGGCCCGGGGCGACATCCCCGCCAGGACGTCCTCGCCGATCTCGTCCAGCGCCTCGCGGATGTCGTACGGCGGTTCCAGGGGATCGGCACCGCCGTGCCAGGCGCCGTACCGGACGCTCATGGCTGTCCCGCGCTCTCCGCTAAGTCGCCTCGATGCTCGCTCATGCGCCGTCCCGCGCTCTCTGCGGGCATTCGCTGTGCTCCTCGCTCCTGCGTCGCTCGATGCTCGCTCATGCGCCGTACACCGTTCTGCCACCGGCCGATTCCTTGGCCAGCCGCTTGTTCAGGTACAGCCCCTCCAGCGCGAACTCGACGGCGGCGGCGGCGATCCCGACGGTGGCCGGGCCCTCGTGCACGCTGTCGGGCTCCAGCCGCTCGAGCAGCGCGGTCAGCCCCGGAATGGTGCCGAGTTGCTCCAGCAGCCTGTCCGCCGAGA
This sequence comes from Pseudonocardiales bacterium, assembly GCA_030840415.1. Lineage (GTDB taxonomy): Bacteria > Actinomycetota > Actinomycetes > Mycobacteriales > Jatrophihabitantaceae > Jatrophihabitans_A. Next base: position 3,208 of record JAVEEO010000118.1, read on the forward strand.
CGGTGTCGCCGGATTCCACCAGCAGCCCGGCGTCGAACTTCTGTTGCAGCGGCCGCAGATCCAGACCAGCCAGCCGGGCCCGGCCGGTCTCGGCGACCGCCCGCCGCAGCAGGTGCTCCAGCACCTCGAACTCGCGTCCCTCGTCAGCGTCCTCGAACTCGACCTTGCCGCGGGAGGCGGGCACGATCGCCGGCAGGTCCGAGATCCGGGCCACCGCCACCGGCTCGCCGTTGATCGCGGCCCGCCGGACGGCGGAGGCGGCCACCGTCTCGACCGCGGCGATCGCGAACCGGGCCGACACCCCGGAGCGCTGGTCCACCTGCGGGGCGTCGCGCACGTTGCGGGCGAACCTGGCGACCACCTCGAGCAGGTGGGAGGGAACCAGCGGTGCGCCGTGCGCGGTGCCGGTCGCTTCGGCGTCGTCGACGGCATCCCACAGCACCGCCGCCTCCTGGGCGATCAGCCGCAGCTCGTCGTCGAGGTCGAGCGGGTAGTGGGTGCGGATCTCGGCGCCGAAGCGGTCCTTGAGCGGGGTGATGATCCGGCCACGGTTGGTGTAGTCCTCGGGGTTGGCGCTGGCGACCAGCAGCAGGTCCAGCGGCAGCCGCAACTGGTAGCCGCGTACCTGGATGTCGCGCTCCTCGAGCACGTTGAGCATCGCGACCTGGATCCGCTCGGCGAGGTCGGGCAGCTCGTTGACCGCGAAGATGCCGCGGTTGGTGCGGGGCACCAGGCCGTAGTGCACCGTTTCGGGGTCGCCGAGCGAACGGCCCTCGGCCACCTTGATCGGGTCGACGTCGCCGATCAGGTCACCGACCGAGGTGTCCGGGGTGGCCAGCTTCTCGCCGTAGCGCTCGCTGCGGTGCTTCCAGAGGATCGGCAGCTCATCGCCGAGCTCAGCGGCGCGCCGTTGCGAAGCGAGGGTGATGGGCATGTACGGATGCTCGTTGAGCTCCGAACCGGCGATCACCGGGGTCCACTCGTCGAGCAGCCCGATCAGCGTCCGGATCAGCCGGGTCTTGCCCTGGCCGCGTTCGCCGAGCAGCACCAGGTCGTGGCCGGCCAGCAGGGCGCGCTCGACCTCGGGCACCACCGTGTCGTCGAAGCCGACGATCCCCGGCAGGCTCGGCAAGCCGGCGGCCAGTCGGGCGATCAGGTTCTGCCGGATCTCTGCCTTGACCACCCGGTGCACGTGCCCGGAGGCGCGCAACTGGCCGAGGGTGGTGATCTCTGGTGCTGTAGTCACCCGCTCGACGCTACGTCGCCGAACCCCGTTCGGCCACGTCCACCCCGACGAGGTCAGCTGCCGTAGGGCTTGGCGCTCAGCAGGGTCACCGTCAGGGTCTTGCCGGTCGGGGTGGCGTAGGACACCTGCTCGCCCTCCTTGGCCCCGGTCAGTGCCTGGCCCAGCGGCGAGGCGGAGGAGTACACGTCGAGGTCGGTGGTGCCGGCCTCTTCGCGGGATCCGATCAGGAAGGTCTCGACGTCGTCCTCGTCGGTCCCGTCGGCCGGGCCGAACCGGACGGTGACCACCATGCCGGGGCCGGCGGTGCCCTCGGTGGTGGGCGCCTCGCCGACCCTGGCCTCGCGCAGCAGCTTGGTCAGCTGCAGGATCCGGCCCTCCTGCTTGCCCTGTTCCTCGCGGGCGGCGTGGTAGCCACCGTTCTCCTTCAGGTCGCCCTCCTCGCGCCGGGCGTTGATCTCCTGGGCCATCGCGGGCCGGTTGTCGATCAGCTGCTGGAGTTCACTCGAGAGCCGGTCATAGGCTTCCTGGGTGAGCCAGGTGGTCGACGAGGCTTCGGTACTCACGGTGTGACTCTCCCCAATGCTGCGCCGGCCAACTGGTGCCGGTCAGGATGGTGCGGGCGGGTTGTGCCTGAAGTCCTAGAACGTAACACCGGGCTCGGCGGTTCCGCGAAGCCGGACGCGAGGGTTTCCTCGGGTTCGTCCGGGGAGGCGTCCGGCGAGGCGAGCAGGCCGGCCAACCCGGCGGTGCGGGTTGTCGGAGCCATCGGGAACAATGGAGGGGTGTCCGATGCTCCCGTTTCCCCGATCCCCGCGCCGCCGGTCAACGGCAGTTCCGCCCGGCAGGCCGCTGCGGCCCCGGCCGGCTCCGACCAGCCACTGCGGTTGATGTGCGTGCACGCCCACCCCGACGACGAGTCGAGCAAGGGCGCGGCCACCATGGCCCGCTATGTCGACGAGGGCGTCGAGGTGCTGGTGGTCAGCTGCACCGCCGGTGAGCGCGGCGACGTGCTCAACCCGGCTCTCAAGGGCCGGCCCGAGATCGAGGAGAACATCCGCGAGATCCGCCGGGCCGAGATGGCCCAGGCCCAGCGCGCGCTGGGTGTGGCCCACCACTGGCTGGGTTACGTGGACTCCGGCCTGCCCGAGGGCGACCCGCTGCCGCCGCTGCCCGAGGGTTGCTTCGCCCTGGTGCCGCTGGAGGAGTCCACCCGGACGCTGGTGGAACTGGTCCGCCGGTTCCGCCCGCACGTGATGACGACGTACAACGAGAAGGGAGGCTACCCGCACCCCGATCACATCCGCTGCCACGAGGTCTCGGTGGCCGCCTTCGAGGCGGCCGGTGACCCCGAGGCGTTTCCCGGCACCGGTGACCCCTGGCAGCCGCTCAAGCTCTACTACGACGTCACGTTCACCAAGGAGCGGGTCGAGGCCTTCCACAACGCCCTGGTCGAGCACGGCATCGAGTCGCCGTACTCCGAATGGCTGGCCAACTGGGAGGAGCGCGCCGCCAGCATGCGCGCGCCCAAGGTCACCACCACCATCTACTGCGCCGATCACTTCGAGCGGCGCGACGCCGCCCTGCTCGCGCACGCCACCCAGGTGGACCCGCAGGGCTGGTTCTTCAAAGTGCCGCTGGACGTCCAGCGCGAGGTCTTTCCGTGGGAGCAGTTCGAGCTGGCCCGCTCGCTGGTCGATACCGACATCCCCGAGGACGACCTGTTCGCCGGCGTGCGGGAGCGGGTGCGGGCCACGTGAGCCTGCCGGCCGTCCAACTGCTGGCCGCCTCCGACTCCGGCAAGGGCAGCCCGATCGGGCTGTTCGTGGTACTGCTGCTGGTGATCGCGGTGTACCTGCTGTACCGCTCGATGGCCGGGCACCTGCGCCGGTTGCCGGAGAAGTTCCCCCAGCCCGACGACACCGCCGGTCCGGAAGAAGCGACGGGCACCACCGACGGCGGGGCCAGGCCCGGCGGCCCGACCGGCCCGGACGGCGAGCGCACCGGGCCGGCCTGAGGCCCTCGGCTCAGGCAGCGATGCGAATGAGCCTGAACCCACCGCTGTGGTACGGCTTTGCCCGTTGCGAGCCTCGTCTGGGCGGGCAGGGGTGGAGCGGAGCTCAGTCTTCCGAGCCCCGGAGCCGGGCCCGGCCGGCCTTGATCTGGCCCCGCTGCTTCTTGACGTCCAGCCGACGCTGCCGGGCCCCACGCGAGGGCCGGGTGGCCCGTCGCGGCGGAGGCGGCGGCGCCAGCGCCTGGCTCAACTGGTGCACCAGCCGGGCCCGGGCGGCCAGCCGGTTCTGCAGCTGGGACCGCTGCTCGGACGCGGTGATCGTCAGCACCCCGTCCACCAGCCGGGGCGCCAGGTAGGCCAGCACCCGGGCGCGCTGCAAGTCGGTCAGCGCGCTGGAGTTGCGGACGTCGAAGCGCAGCTCCACCCGGCTGTCGGTGGTGTTGACACCTTGGCCGCCCGGTCCCGACGATCGCGAGAACCGTTCCACCAGCTCGCCGGCGGGCACCGTCAGGCCGCCCGGCACACCCCGTCCCGGCGGCACCACCAGGTCGCCGGAGTACGCCGAGGTCATCGGCTCGGTGGGCTGGGCGGCATGGCTGGAGTCTAGGCCCGGACGTCCCGACCGCCGGAGTGCTTGTGCGCTCGGGGCCGCCGGACCGCCCGCGGCGCCGGGACGGCTGCTGGCCGCTGACGCCGATTCCGCCGTGCGACTAGCGTGTGGCCATGCCTGCCGAACTGAATCCCACCACCATCCGGACCGCTCCCAAGGTGCTGCTGCACGACCACCTCGACGGCGGGCTGCGGCCGCAGACCATCATCGATCTCGCTGCCGGCATCGGATACCAGAAGTTGCCGTCGACCGACGCGGGCGAGCTCGGCCAGTGGTTCATCGAGTCGGCGAACTCCGGCTCGCTGGTGCGCTACCTGGAGACCTTCGACCACACCGTCGCGGTGATGCAGACCCGGGAGGGGCTGCACCGGGTGGCCAGCGAGTGCGCGCAGGACCTGGCCGCCGACGGCGTGGTGTACGCCGAGATCAGGTGGGCGCCCGAGCAGCACGTCAGCGAGGGCCTGAGCCTGGACGAGGTGGTGGACGCGACCCTGGAGGGCTTCGCGCACGGCACCCAGGCGGCCTCGGAGAAGGGCCAGAGCATCCGGATCGGGTCGCTGCTCACCGCGATGAGGCACGCCGCCCGGTCCCGCGAGATCGCCGAACTGGCGGTGGCCTACCGCGACCGGGGGGTGGTGGGCTTCGACATCGCCGGTGCCGAGGCCGGGTTCCCGCCCACCCGGCACCTGGACGCCTTCGAGTACCTGCGCCGGGAGAACTTCCACTTCACCATCCACGCCGGTGAGGCCTTCGGGCTGCCCTCGATCTGGGAGGCCATCCAGTGGTGCGGGGCGGACCGGCTCGGTCACGGCGTCCGGATCATCGACGACATCAGCACCACCGGCGAGAGCCTCGAGCAACAGATCGCCTCGGTCCAGATGGGGCGGCTGGCACAGTACGTCCGGGACAAGCGGATCCCGCTGGAGATGTGCCCGTCTTCCAACATCCAGACCGGGGCGGCGCCGTCGATCGCGGCACATCCGATCGGGCTGCTGCGCCGGCTTCAATTCCGGGTGACCGTGAATACCGACAACCGGCTGATGAGCGACACCTCGATGAGCAAGGAGATGACGCTGCTGACGGAGACCTTCGGTTATGACTGGACGGACCTTCGGTGGCTGACGATCAATGCCATGAAGAGCGCGTTCATCCCGTTCGACGAGCGCCTGGCGATCATCAACGACCAGATCAAGCCCGGGTACGAGGCCCTGATCGGCTAGCGGCTGCTCAGGCCCAGTCGAAGGTACGGGTGACGGCCTTCTTCCAGTTGTCGTAGAG
>JAVEEO010000398.1 GCA_030840415.1 Pseudonocardiales bacterium
TCGCCGGCCTGGACGAGCTGGTCCGGCTCGGCTCGCTGCCCGAACCGGCCGCCCGGTTCCTCGAGGCGTCGGTTGCCGCCGGGTTGAACGTGCTGGTCTCCGGCGGCACCCAGGCCGGCAAGACCACGATGCTCAACGCCTTGTGCGCGGCGATCCCGGCGACCGAGCGGGTGATCACCGCCGAGGAGGTCTTCGAACTGCAGATCCCGTTGCCTGACGTGGTGTCGATGCAGACCCGGCAGCCGAACCTGGAAGGAACCGGTGAGATCAGCCTGCGCCGGCTGGTCAAGGAAGCGTTGCGGATGCGGCCGAACCGGATCGTGGTCGGCGAGGTCCGGCAGGAGGAATGCCTGGACCTGCTGATCGCGCTGAACTCGGGCTTGCCCGGGATGTGCACGCTGCACGCTAACTCCGCCCGGGAGGCGCTGGTGAAAATGTGCACGCTGCCGCTGCTGGCCGGCGAGAACGTCAGCGCGGCATTCGTGGTCCCCACCGTGGCGGCATCGGTCGACCTGGTGGTGCACCTGGGCTCCGATCATCGTGGCCACCGCCGCGTTCGTGAGATCGTCGCCGTCACCGGCCGGGCCGAGGGCGAGGTAATCGAGACCTCCGAGATCTTCGGATTTCGGCAGGGCCAGCTTCGCCGCAGCGATGGCTACCCGCCGCATCGCGAGCGCTACGAGCAGGTCGGCCACGACCTAGGCGAGCTGCTCGGCCGGAACGCCGCGGGTACCCAGCTGCTCGGGCCGGGTGGTTGAGGTGGGTGCCTTCGTAGGGCTGATCGCGGGCATCGGCCTGTTGCTGATCTGGCGCAGTGGCCCGCGCGCCCGCCAGCGCCAGGCAGCCGGTCCTGGTTGGGGAACGCGCCGCAACGACCTGATCCGGCAGGCCGGGATCTCCTCGGTCAGCTCGGTGCAGCTGCTCGGGCTCCAGGTCTTCGCGGCGGTGCTGGCAGGGTTGGTGGTGCAGCTCGTCACCGCCACGGTGGCCGTCGCCGCCTGCTTCGCGGTGTTCGCCTTCGTCGGGCCGCTGGCCGTCGTCCGCCGGCTGCGGCAGCGCCGCCAGGTCGCGCTGCGCGAGCTGTGGCCCGAGGCGATCGACAACCTGGCCTCTGCCGTCCGGGCCGGAATGTCCCTACCCGAAGGGGTGTCCGGCCTCGGAGTTCGCGGCCCGGAGCCGTTGCGTCCGGCGTTCGTTCGGTTCGGGGTCTCCTACCGGGCCAGCGGCCGGTTCGCCGAGTGCCTGAGCGCGTTGAAATCCGACCTGGCCGATCCGGTCGGCGACCGGGTCTGCGAGACGTTGCGGGTCGCACGCGAGGTCGGGGGCAGCGATCTCGGCACGGTGCTGCGCACCCTGTCCGAGTTGCTCCGGGTCGATGCCCGCACCCGGGCCGAACTGGAAACGCGCCAGGGTTGGACGGTCAGCGCGGCGAGGCTGGCGGTCGCCGCGCCGTGGATCGTGCTGCTGTTGCTGGGCAGTCAGTCCTCGACGCTGCGAACCTTCGACTCCTCCGGCGGCGTGCTGCTGCTGGGCATCGGTGCGGCGGTGTGCCTGGTCGCCTACCGGATCATGATGCGGATCGGACGGCTGCCCGAGGAACCCCGGGTGCTGCGATGAACCGGATGCCGCGATGAGCCGGGTGCCGCGATGACGAACTGGTGGCTGGGCGCGGCCCTGGGCCTGCTGGCCGCGCTGGGTGCGCTGCTGGCGATCAGGGCGACCCCGCCGATGCGACCGATCCGGCTCAGCGACCGGATCGCGCCCTACCTCGCCGACGCCCCGGCCCCGTCCCGGTTGCTCGCCCGACCAACAGGGCCGGCGCCGCCGCTGGAGTTGGTGCGGCAGTTGCTCGGCCCGGCAGCGTCGGACCTGGTCCGCTGGCTGGACCGGATGGTCGGCGGCTCGGCGTCGGTGCGACGCAGGCTAGGTGGCCTGGGCCTGGCCCCCGACGTCGACGACTTCCGGATGGAACAGGTGGTCTGGGGCGGCCTCGGGATGATCGGCGGCGCCCTCGGCCTGACTGGTCTGACCTACCTGCGCGGCGGGTTCGATCCGGTGCTCATCGCCGGCGCGGCACTGATCGGAGCCGCCGGTGGGGTGTTGGCCCGGGACTGGTGGCTCACCCAGCAGGTGCAGCGGCGCGAGCGCGCGATGCTGGCCGAGTTTCCGGTGATCGCGGACCTCCTCGCCCTCGCGGTGCTGGCGGGGGAAGCGCCGATCGATGCCATGCAGCGGGTCTGCCGGCTGACCCGCGGCGAGCTGACTCGGGACCTGCAGACGGCGCTGGACGAGGCCAAGGCCGGCAAGCCGATCACCAAGGCGCTGGGCGAACTGGCGGAGCGGACCACCCTGGAGCCGTTCAGCCGCTTCCTGCAGGGCCTGCTGGTCGCCATCGAACGGGGCACCCCGCTTGCCGATGTGCTGCGTGCCCAGGCCACCGACGTCCGGGAGCACTCCAAGCGGGCCCTGCTCGAGGCCGGCGGCCGCAAGGAACTGCAGATGATGGTGCCGGTGGTGTTCCTGATCCTGCCGGTGACAGTGCTGTTCGCGCTCTACCCGGGACTGCTGACACTCATGTCGCTGTCCAGCTGACACATCGATCCGGAGCGCGTTCGCGTTCCACCGAAAGGGGATTTAAGTATGGTTCAGGCTCAGTTGCTGGCCGCCTGGTTCGGCACCGGCTATCTGCGTGCGCAGCGGCGGGTCCGGGGCATCGACCACACGCGCGGGGACGTACCGGGTTGGGTGATGGTGACGGTGATGTCCGCTGGCCTGGTGGTGGTCATCTTCGGAGTGTTCAAGGCCAAGATCACCGATGCCATCGGCAATGCGATCGACTCGGTGACCGGTGAGGCCGGCAACTGAGCCGGTGTCCATCCGTGCGCATCCGCTGGCGGAGGATCGAGGGTCGGCAGTCGTCGACTTCTGCCTGATGTCGGTACTGCTGGTGATGTTGCTGTTCGCGGTGCTGCAGGTGGCCGCGCTGTTCTACGTCCGGTCGGTGGCCGCATCGGCCGCGGCGGATGGCGCACGCTACGCCGCGAACGCCGGTGTCTCGCCGCAGGCGGGCGCGGCCCGGGCGACGGCCTTGCTGGGGCAGGCACTGGGGCCGGCGATGGCTCAGCGGTTGCCGTGCGAAGGTGGTCTGGTTGCCGAGGCTGACAGCGGATTGGTGACCGCCGAGGTGCGCTGCCGGGGAACGATCGCCTCGGTGCTGCTGCCCATCGGTGCGCTGGTGCGCGTCGAGGTCAGCGGCCAGTCGCTGAAGGACGACCGGTGAGAATCACTTTGCACAGCCGGCGTATTTTGCCTCAGCGCTCCGACGAGCAGGGCAGCGCGATCATCGAGTTCGTCTTCGTGGCCCTGCTGGTGCTGGTCCCGCTGGTCTACCTGATCGTCGCGGTCGCGGTGGTGCAGCGTGGCCGGTTGGCCACCACCAACGCCGCCCGCGATGTCGGCCGGGCGATCGCGACCTCGGCCACCGCCACCCAGGCCGAGGTCCGGGCGCAGGCAGCGTTGCGGGCCGCCCTGCACGGGCAGGGATTCACGCCTGCGGAGGTGGAGGTGCGCTATGTAGCGGCCGGTGCGGACTGCGGCGGCCCGGCGACGGCGCCATCGCTTGCGCCCGCGTCGGTTTTCGCCGTCTGCGTGATCAGGCATCAGCCGTTGCCGGCGGTGCCCTCCGTGCTGGCCGGCCGTGGGGTCACCATCATCGGCCGCTACCTGGTGCACGTCGACGACTTCCGGATCATCGCCCGATGAGCCGACCCCAACCGATGAGCCGACCCCAACCGATGAGCCGGGCCGGCCTGCTGTCCGATGACCGGGGCTCCACCATCCCACTGATCCTCGGCTTCTTCCTGATCGGCCTGTTGATGGTGGCCGGTGCGGTGCTGGCCAGCGACGCGTTCACCCATCAGCGTGACCTGCAAAGCGTCTGCGACGGGGCGGCGATAGCTGGGGCGAACGCGATCGACGGCCCGGCCGCCCGTACCCGCAAGCTGACCGCTGCCCTGCCGCTGGCCGCGGTGCAGGCAGCCGTGCAGGACTACCTCGCGGAGGACGCTGCCCGCAGCGAGGTCAGCGTGCAGGCGGCGGTCGCCCCCGACGGCAGCACCGTCCTCACCGACTGCCGAACCTCCAACCAGCTCGCCTTCGCCCGTCTGACCGGACGCCCGGACGGCATCGAGCAGCGCGCCCGGTCCCAGGCCCAAGGCGTCGTGCAGTAGTTCCCTACCGGCTCGGCTATAACGGCTCAGCTAGACCGGAAGGCCCTGGTTGTTCGTGGCCAATGACTGGGTGTTGAACTTGACCTGCCAGATCGTCACCGCACCGCCGGCGAGCTGGATGATCACAGCGCCGTCCTGCCAGATGCCGTCCTCGGCCTGGTGCGGCCCGACCGGGTCGCCCTGGTTCAGGTGCACGTTGTGGACGCCCAGGCCGGTCGTGTAGGGCTCGCCCAGGATGTAGATCCGCGCCGCCTGCGACAGCCGCTGTTCGAGCACGTCGAGGGCATTGTCGCCATCGCTGGGCACCCAGGGAAATGACCGCCACCGCAGCGAGAACCGCCACCGCAGCCGGAGTCGCTGCCCCAGTTGTCGCAGCAACGCGATCACCTTGTCCACCGCGGTAGGCGCCCATCGCTGGGCGTCCAGCGGCGGCTTGCGGCGTGCCACCAGCCACTGGCGCAGCCGGGTGACCACCCAGCCGTCCCGCAGGATCGGACTGCGGACGTAGTCCAGCGCGCCGGACGTCGAGGTTGCGGCCAGCGGGGTGAACCCGTCGCCCAGCCCCGCCAGGATAGGAATGCTGGCCGTGGTCAGGTCGGTGACCAGGCGGTAGCTGACGCCGATACCGCTCGGGGTGTCGACATCGAGGGCGGCCTCGTACTGGCCCGCCGGGGTGTTGATGCGCAGCTTGCCGTGATACCAGTGCCCGAAGGCGCTCGGGTCCTCCCGGGTGAACGAGGCGAACGTGCCGATGGCAACGCCATAGCCGTGATCGAGTGCCATGCCCCAGCCTTCCGTCGCGATTACCGACGAGGAGGGACTTGGCCCGCCTGGCGATACCAGCGCTGCTGCCAGGGGCTGCGATTGGTCACGGCTTCGCTGCTGAGAAGCGGCACGGGTGCGGGTCCGGATTACCATCGAGCGGTGCTGATCTTCTCCATGAGCGTTTCCGTGGACGGCTACATCGCTGACCGCGACGGCGCCTTCGCGTGGCACGTGCCGAGCGACGAGCTCTTCGCGTTCCACCTCGCGCGAGTGCGCGGGCTCGGCGCCCACCTCTGCGGCCGCAGGCTGTACGAGACGATGCTGCCGTGGGAAACCGATGCGGCGCTGCGGAACACCGAGCTCGGGGCCGAGTTCGCCGACGTCTGGTCCGCACTGCCGAAGGTCGTGTTCAGTCGCACGCTCCGCAGCGTCGAGGGCAACGCCCGGCTCGCGACCTCCTCGGTGGCCGAGGAGGTCGCCACGGCGCTCGGGCCGACCGACCGGGACGTCGAGATCGGCGGCCCCGGCCTCGCCGCGACAGCGATCGAACTGGGCCTGGTCGACGAGCTGCGGATCTTCCGCATGCCGATCGTGGTCGGTGGTGGCACGCCGTACCTGCCGCCCGTCACCGAAAGCATTTCCCTGGACCTGGTCGAGACCAGGACATTCGACAAACACGTGATCTACGAGCGTTACCGGCGGGTCCACGCCGCCGCTGAGCGAGAACCGTCGTAGGGCTCGCAGCCGGCAGCCGAAAGCAGCTTGCTCGCACAGGCATGGGTGCGCCGGATCAGCGCACCGCCAGGTCGTCGAGCTGCACCGATTTCGCGCGGTGTTGCTGCTGCCCCCGGTTGAGCGAGACGAACACCTGGCCGGCCGCGGTGACCGAGGTGTCGGTAACGGACCGCTCACAGGCAGGGGTCACAGCATCACGAACCACCACTGATTAGCGCCACTCGGGTGTCAAGACCGAATTCACCATGACGAGCTCGCTGAGGCGACGTGCTCTTGACCGGGGTAGCAATCGAGGATAGATCCGGCCGGCAATCGTGGTCCGCACTGTTATCAACCCCTCGGCCATGGCTATCACGCGCGCGTTATGTGGGATTGACGGCGGCTAGGTAATGATGGGATTGCCGTGCAGTGCGAAACTCGACTGCTGCCTTCGTGTAACAGTGGCCGGCCGCGCCTGGACTGATTCTTCCGGTCAGAGGAGGGCTAACCAAAGCGTAGCTCTTTGATAGCCGCATCGACGCAACGCTACGTGTTCGAGCGGTTGCTCCATGAAGGATCCACTATGGGTACGAACAGGCGAAGAGTCGCCGGCCAGCTCCCATTGAGGCTGGCACGCCGCCCGGGTCGTCCGCCGGATATGACGCCACCTCCGAAAGGGCCATCCCGCAGGGAGCGCATGCTCAAGTTTCCCAGATGGGTTCTGACGCTGCTCGTGGGCGCAACCATCACCGCATTGATCGGCCTTGTCAGTAGTCCTGCGTACTTCCCGGGACTACGAGATCGGTTATTCGGTACACCGAAGTTGGCGGTAACGGTCCAGCAGCGCCCTGCAGCCACTGCGACCCACATACCAACTCCTGCCGATCATGGTAGAAGGTCTTCGCCGTCTGCGCCCTCCTCCTCCACGGTATTCACGTGCAACGCCGCTGCCGTGAGACCGGCGTCCGCATTGCCGCCTCCGAACCCGCAGATGACCCGGAAGGTGGAGACGCTGGCGGCGTGGTATGCGTTGCCGTCCAGAATCAACCAGAGCGACTTGGCCGGACTTTCCGCCGTGCCGCATACTCCCGCCGACATCTACAGATGGGTATATGACCACGGCGGCGCGGAGGTAATCCGTACCGAACGGCGGATCGTCTTTCAAGGGCCGGATGAGCCCGTCGTCATCACGGGAATACGGGCCATCATCCTGGAGCGCAAGCCCTCTCTGTGCGGAGGCTTCCTCGGCACCGGTCTCGGTGGAACAACGGTCCCGCTCAAAGCCTCGCTCGATCTCGACAGTCCCGCACCTAGCGCTCCGGAGTTCGGCGACAAAGTGATCAACCTTGCACCGGGTGAGCAGGCAACACTAGATCTGACTGCGACCGCCCTCCGCTCCACCGTCACCTGGGACCTGGGTGTCGCATACACAATCGGAGGCCAGGCCCAGGAAATGATCTTGCATGCAGACACGTTGCACTTCCGCACCACGGGCCAGGCGGGATCGACAAGCGCGGACCTGCTGCCGGAACCCAGCAGATATTACGAGTCGGTGGCGTGGGATGAGTTGTCAGGTTACGTGTTGCAGCCATAGGCGACCTGCTGCTCCACGGTGCGGTTGGTCTGACCGGGTGCCTGTGCGTCCGCACCCAGGCTCGGGGCATGCTCGGCCGGTGACGGCGGCTTCCTTGCCACTGCGCACTGGCCAGAGCAACAGCACTCAGATGCAGCGGGCCGCTAGGTCAGCTGGCGGCTCAGTACTCGGTCGAGCCCTCCGCCGACTCGACCCATTCCTGGCCGCACAGGATCGACACCTCGCCACCGGTGTCCGGATCCTCGGTGTAGACCACGGTCGTGCAGCGCCGGATGAACAGCTGTTCGGCGGGCCACTCGGTCAGCTGGCCGTTGAGTTCGAGCTTGCGCGCGTCGCGCCGGACCCGGAAGGTGGCGGTGGGGTGGCCGCCGATCCGCATCTCCGGACCCGGTTGCCAGTGCCCGGCGGGGCAGTAGCGGACCGTCCCGTAGGCCGGCAGGTCAGAGCTGTGCATCGGTCACCTCCGCGGTGACTACAACCCTGCAGTCGAACATATGTTCGATAATAGCTGGTGGCTGCGGAGCAGGCCAGCGGAATGCGCAATCCGGGGCTGCTCGCGGTCAGGACGCCGCCCGGGAGCACGCAGAATGGAGATATGACCGGATCCGGCGAGCAGGCACCCACTCGGCGATCGCTCGGAGCGGAGGCGGTCGAGCCCCGCGGCGCGGCGACGGCGGAATTCACCGACACCTCGGCCGAGGGAGGCAGCGAGAGCACCCTGACGGTGCTGCTCGCGCTGGCGGCCAACCTCGGGATCGGCCTGCTGAAGCTGGTGGCCGGCCTGCTGACCGGCTCGGGCGCGCTGCTGTCCGAGGCCGCCCAC
>JAVEEO010000404.1 GCA_030840415.1 Pseudonocardiales bacterium
CCTCGCCGAGCCTGGCCTGGCCGAGCGGTACCGCGACCGGCTGCGGCGGTACCTGTCCGACGCGGCGCACTTGGTCGGCGGTGACGGGGCACCGCTGTTCCAGGGCCGGTCGCTGACCTACCGGTTCGCCGCGCTCGCCCCGTTCTGGGCGGGCGCGGTGTTCGACGCCACCCCGCTGGCACCCGGCCTCACCCGGCGGATCGCCAGCGGGATGCTGCGGTACTTCCTGTCCGCGGGCTGCCTGCGCGCGGACGGCACGCTATCGATCGGCTGGCACGGCGAGTTCCTGCCGATCAGGCAGCCGTATTCGGGACCTGGCTCACCGTACTGGGCGGCCAAGGGCTTCGCCGGGCTGCTGCTGCCGGCCGACGGCCCGGTGTGGCAGTCCGCCGAGGAACCGCTGCCCGTCGAGCGCGGCGACTTCACGCGGATCGCCAGGGCACCGGGCTGGGTGATTTCCGGCACGTCGGCTGACGGCATCGTCCGGGTTGCCAACCACGGCACAGATCACGCGCACAGCGATCAGGACGAGACGTACGACCCCTTCTACTCCCGCTTGACCTACGCCACCCGCACCGGCCCTGACGTGAGCGGCGACGTGGACTCCGGGATCTCGCTGATCGACGCGGACGGCCGAGCGTCGCGCCGGCGGCGGCTGCAGCCGGTGCGCGCCGAGGGCAGGACCGGCATCTCCCGCCACCAGGCCTGCTGGCCGTCAGCCGATGGGCAACCGTCGGCACCCGGCCCCTGGCTGACCACGGCCAGTGTGGTGCACGGCTGCTGGGAGGTGCGCCTGGTACGCGTGGAGCAGAACGCCGTCGGCCGGTGTACCCTGCGGATCGGCGGGTGGCCAGTGCCCGCGGACCAGCCACCGGACCAGCAAGCAGGGCCGGGCGCCGCGTCGGTCCGCGGCGCGGGCGGGCTGACCAGCTGCGTCATCGCGCTGCACGGCACCATGTTTCCCGGAGTGCACCGGCCCGCAGGCCCGCACGCCTTTGGCCCCCAAGCAGTGGTGCCCTACCTGAGCTCGGCCACCTCGGTGCTGCCGGGCGAGACCTACGCCGCAGCCGTGGCCCTGTCAGCCGCTCCGGCTGCCTCCGGCGAACCGCCCCGGCTGACGATCGAGCCAGGCAAAGCCGGCCACGTAACGGCGACGGTCCGGTGGGCCGACGGGGAGCAGGACCAGCTGACCCTGTAAACGCTTGGGTTTGATGCCGGTAGGCTGGCTGGGCCATGGCTGAGATCACTGTCGTTCACCTGCTCCGGCACGGTGAAGTGCATAACCCGAACCACGTGCTTTACGGGCGGCTGCCCGGGTACCAACTGTCGGCGAACGGGCGGATGATGGCCGCCGCCGCCGCCGATTACTTCGACGGGCGCCCGGTCGCCGCCGTCTTCGCGTCACCGCTCGAGCGGGCGCAGGAGACCGCGCGGCCCGTGGCCGACCGGCTCGGCCTGGAGATCACCACCGACGACAGGCTCATCGAGTCGGCGAACGTGCTCGAGGGCAAGTCCGTCAGCCTGGCCAGCCTCGCGGTGAACCCGCTGAACTGGAAGTACCTGTGGAACCCCTTCACGCCGTCCTGGGGCGAGCCTTATACCGAGGTGGTCGCCCGGGTCCGGCAGGTCATCGACCGGGCGAGGGAAACGGCCCGCGGCCAGGAGGCGGTGTGCGTCAGCCACCAGCTGCCGATCTGGGTCAGCCGCCTCGCCGCCGAGCACAAGCGCCTGTGGCACAACCCGAACACGCGCCAGTGCGCGCTCGGTTCGGTCACGAGCCTCACCTTCGACGGAGACGAGCTCACCGGTGTTTCCTACGCCGTACCGCCCCGCCGCCCCGTCGTTGACCCGGATAGGGCACAATAGACCCGGTACTACCCCCTGTAGGAGACCGCGAGGAACCCGCTGGTGTTTAAAGCCAAGCGCCGAACGGTCGTCACCGTGACGGCCGTAGTAGCCGTGCTGCTCGGCGGTGCCATCGCGGTGACCTTGCTGACCTCGGGGAAGGGCGACGGCAGCGCCAGCGCCAGCGACGGCGTCGTCGAGTACCAGGCGGGACAGCGGCCGCTCGCCCCCAACGTGACGGGCACATCGCTGACCGGGAGTACCATCAAGCTGTCCAGTTACCGGGGCAAGACCGTCGTGCTCAACTTCTGGGGCTCGTGGTGCTCGCCCTGCCGTGACGAGGCACCCACGCTCGCCGTGCTCGATCAGCAGTACGGCTCGAAGGGGGTCACCTTCCTCGGCGACGACGTGGGCGACACCCCGGCGAACGCGCTCGCGTTCACCCACAGCGCCCGGATCACTTACCCGAGCATCAGCGACAACGGGTACCTGGTCGTGGCGGACTTCTCCGCGGCGGGGGTGGCGGTGAGCGACACCCCGACCACCGTGGTGATCGACAAGACCGGGCATGTCGCCGGCATGGTAATCGGCGCGGTCAGTTACGGCCAGCTAACCACGCTTATCAAAGACGCGGCGGTGACCACCCAGTGACGGATGTCCACACCCCCCAGCCCGAGTCGGTGGCGGCCGAGGGCGGAGCCACGCACCCGTTCGGAGGAAGCGAGACAGGCGCGGCGGAAAGCGGCACCGGCCAGACCTCGCAGCCGCCGGCCTCCAGCGCCGGCTGGCTGCGCTGGGGGTGGCGGCAGCTCACCTCCATGCGGACCGCGCTCGTCCTGCTGTTCCTGCTCGCGCTCGGCTCGATCCCCGGGTCCGTGCTGCCGCAGCAGGGGAGCGACCCGGGCGCGGTGCAGCAGTACTTCACCTCGCATCCGGGGCTCGCGCCCTGGCTGAACCACCTCGGGCTGTTCAACGTGTTCGCCTCGCCCTGGTTCGCGGCGGTCTACCTGCTGCTCTTCGCGTCGCTCGTCGGGTGCGTCGTGCCGCGGACCTTCCGGCTCGTCGGCTCGGCAAGGACGCCGCCGCCGCGCGCGCCGCGGAACCTGGCGCGGCTGCCGCAATCGTCGTCCTACTCCTCCGCGCTGTCGCCGGCGGCGGCGGTCGACGGGGCGGCCGCGGTGCTTGGCGGGCAGCGGTTCCGGCTGCGGCGGTCGGCCGCGGACGGCACTGAACACGGCAGCACCGATCACTGGGTGTCGGCGGAGAAGGGGTACCTGCGCGAGGTCGGCAACCTGCTGTTCCACCTGTCGCTGCTCGGCGTGCTGCTGTCCATCGCGGCCGGCGGCATCTTCGGCTACAAGGCCGACAAGCTGCTCGTCGAGGGGCAGTCGTTCTCGAACACCGTCTCCGCGCTTGACGAGT
>JAVEEO010000405.1 GCA_030840415.1 Pseudonocardiales bacterium
CCGGCGGGCCAGCACCGCCTGGACGTCCAGCCGCCGGTCACCCAGCAGCTCCTTGACCCCGGGCAGGTTGCGCCCGGTGGAGAGCACCTCCACCGGGCGCAGCAACGCCTTACTCGGCATGCACGCCCAGTACGAGCACTCCCCGCCGAGCAGCTCGGCCTCCACGATCACCGCGCTCAGGCCGGAGAACTGGGTCGCGTACTGCGCCGCGTTCTCCCCCGCGGCGCCGCCGCCGACCACGATGACGTCCCACTCCCGACGATCCGGATCCACTGCCGCGGTCATGCCGACCTGCCTCTCTGGCGTAGCTGCCGCGCCGGTGCAGCTGATCCCGCAGCTGCCCCCGGCCTGGCCCCCGAGCGTATGGGTTCGGCGCCGAACTAGCACCGAACTAGCATCGAATCACCTACTCATAAGGCGGCGCGCTGTGACCACATCCGAGACCAGCGATACCGATCCGGCGACCCTGGAGCAGCGGATCTCCTCGATCCTGCAGAGCCTGAGCCTCGAACAGCAGGTCCGGCTGCTGACCGGCGCGGACATGTGGACCACCTATTCTGAACCCGCCGCCGAGCTGCGCGCGATGGTGCTGTCCGACGGCCCGTCCGGCGTGCGCGGCGCGATCTGGGACGAGCGCGATCCCTCGCTCAACCTGCCGTCGGCCTCGGCGCTCAGCGCGTCCTGGGATCCGGAGCTGGCCTACCGCTACGGCCGGGTCTCGGCCGCCGAGGCGATCCGCAAGGGCGTCGACGTGGTGCTCGGGCCGACCATCAACCTGCACCGCAGCCCGCTCGGCGGCCGGCACTTCGAGGCCTACTCCGAGGACCCGCTGCTCACCGCCGAGATCGGCACCGCCTACGTCCGGGGCGTGCAGTCGGCCGGGATCGCGGCCTGCCCCAAGCACTACGTGGCCAACGACTTCGAGACCGAGCGGTTCACCGCCAGCGTCGAGGTCAGCGACCGGGCGCTGCGCGAGCTGTACCTGGCCCCGTTCGAACGGGCGGTCCGCGACGGTGGCGCCTGGACGGTGATGTCGTCCTACAACGCCGTCGCCGGAGTCACCATGTCGGAGAACGATCTGCTGCGCGACCCGCTGTGCGAGGAATGGGGCTTCGACGGGCTGGTCATCTCCGACTGGACCGCGGTGCGCTCGCTGGCCGCCGCCCGGGCCCGGCAGGACCTGGCGATGCCAGGCCCGGACAGTCCCTGGGGACCGGCGCTGGTGGCGGCGGTGCGGGCCGGCGAGGTGCCGGCCGAGGCGGTCGCGGAGAAGGTCCGCCGGCTGCTGCGGCTGGCTACCCGGGTGGGCGCGCTCGGCGGCGAACCGGCCGAACGGCCACGGCCGATCGTCGACCTCGACTTCGCCCGCGAGGCCGAGATCCGGGGCATCGTGCTGGTGCGCAACGCCGGCCAACTGCTGCCGCTGGGCACACCGGCCAGCATCGCCGTCAGTGGCCAGAACGCCGAACTGCCCCGTACCCAGGGCGGCGGCAGCGCGACCGTGGTCCCGAGCGAGACCATCTCGCCGCTGACCGGGCTGCGGCAGGCGCTGCCCAAGACCATGGTCAGCTACCACCTCGGCGCGGTCGTGCAGGAAGGCATCACAGCGCTGCCGCTGGACTGCCTGACCGATCCCGAGACCGGTTCGGCCGGCCTGCGGGTCCGGATGTTCGACGCGGCCGGCGCCGTGGTGCTCGACGAGGTGCGGTTCTCAAGCGCCCTGGTCTGGATGGGCAACGCGCCGGTCGGCGACCTGGCCGGCCTGGAGATCGTCACCGACTACCGGCCGGCGGCGTCCGGGCCGATCCGGCTGGGTTTCGCGGTGGTGGGCCCGACCGTGCTCTCGATCGACGGCACCCGGGTGCTGGCAGCCGACAACGCCGTGCCCGGCGACGACCCGGCCACCGCGCTGCTGTCCCCGCCGAGCAGCACCACCGAGGTCGAGCTGGAGGCCGGCCGCGCCTACCGGTTGCGGCTGGAACACGACCTGTCCGCCACCCCCCGGCTGCACGGCACGCTGGGCATCACGCTGGGGTCCCGGCCGGCGGTGGCCTCGGCGGACGCGCTGATCGCCGAGGCGGCCGAGGCGGCCCGGCAGGCCGAGGTCGCGGTGGTGGTCGTGGGAACCAACGAGCAGGTGGAGTCGGAGGGCTTCGACCGCGACTCACTCGCCCTGCCGGGCCGGCAGGACGACCTGGTGCGGGCGGTGGCCGCGGCCAACCCGCGGACCGTGGTGGTGGTCAATTCCGGGTCGCCGGTGACCATGCCGTGGCGTTCGCAGGTGCAGGCGGTGCTGCTGAGCTGGTTCGGCGGGCAGGAGTACGGCCGGGCGCTGGCCGACGTGCTCACCGGGGTGGCAGAACCCGGTGGCCGGCTGCCGACCAGCTGGCCGGCCGAGCAGTCCGACGTGCCGGTGCTCGACGTGACGCCGGTCGACGGGGTGCTGCGCTACGACGAGGGCATCCACGTCGGCTACCGGGCCTGGCTGCGGGCCGGCACCGAACCGGCCTACCCGTTCGGCTTCGGCCTCGGCTACACCAGTTTCGAGTACCAGTCGATCACGGTGTCGCCGCCGGGTGCCGCCGGCAGCATGGACACCGCGGCGACGGTGACGCTGCGGCTGCGCAATATCGGGCAGCGCCCCGGCCGCGAGGTGGCGCAGGTGTACCTGTCCCGGCCGGAGTCGGCGGTGGAGCGCCCGGTGCGCTGGCTGGCCGGCTTCGCCGGCGTGACGGTGCCGGCCGGCCAGAGCGCGACGGTGACGGTCGAGCTGCCCCGGCGGGCCTTCCAGCACTGGCAGGACGGCAGCTGGGTGCTGGAGCCGGGCAGCTTCACCGTCCAGGCCGGCCCGAACGTCGCCGAGCTGCCGCTGCGGGCCGACTACTCGCCGGAGGGCTGAACGTCCGCGGGTCGACCGGCGATCGGCTGGCCGGTCGGAGGTTGACCGGTCGGAGGTTGACCGGTCGGAGGTTGGCCGGTCGGAGGTTGGCCGGTCGGAGGTTGGCCGGCCAGCAGGTCCTTGCCGAGGTGGATGGCCAGCTTGCCCTCGGCGTAGTAGCCGAACGGCGGCACCCGCTGGTAGCCGCTGGACTCGTAGAGCGCCAGCGCCTCGGGTTGCACCCTGCCGGTCTCCAGCAGCAACCACCGGACGCCGGCACTGCGGGCGCTGTCCTCCAGGTAGGCCAGCACCGCCCGGGCGTAACCGCGACCGCGGGCGGTGTCGGTCACGTACATCCGCTTGACCTCGGCCGCCGGCACCGCCCAGGACGTCTGCGGGTCGGCGTCGTCGTGCCGGCGCCAGCCGCCCATCGCGACCGGCTCGGTGTCGAGGTAGCCGACCGCGAACCGGCCCAGCGGCGGTTGGAACTGCAGCACGTCGACCGGTGAGACGTCCGGGCCGCCGTAGCGCTTGACGTACTCGGCCTGCACCTCGGCGATCAGCCGCTGGGCATCGGGATGGTCGTAGCCGACTTCCTGGATGGAGAACGGGATCGCGCGGGAAGCTGCCAGGCTCATGCCTGCATTATCGAATGCCGCCCCGCAGCGGCGCTGGCCGGTGTGCGGCCGGCCAGCAGGTCCGAGGCGTCCGGCACGTCCAGGGGCTTTGACAGCAGGTAGCCCTGGGCCCGGCGGCAGCCCAGCGCCTGGACCTGCTGCAGTTGCTGCTCGTCCTCGATGCCCTCGATGGTGGTCTCCAGCGACAGCGCGTCGGCGACCTGGAGCACCGCGCGCAGCAGCGCCGCCCCGCTGCGCTCGCCGTTGAGCCGGTCCACGAAGGACTTGTCCACCTTGACGCTGTCCAGCGGGAAGTTCACCAGTTGGCCGAGCGAGGAGTACCCGACCCCGAAGTCGTCCAGGGCCAGCACCACCCCGAGGTCCTTGAGCTGGGTGAGCACCGTGACCACGTCCACCGTGGGGGTGGCCAGGCTGCTCTCGGTGATCTCGAGCACCAGCGCCGAGGCCGGCAGCCCGGCCACCCAGAGCGCCCGCTGGACCTCGGAGATCAGGCCGGGATCCGACAGCTGCCGGGGCGAGACGTTGACGCTGACGGTCAGCTCCCGGTGGGCCGGGATGCTGCGCCGCCACTGGGCCAGCTGGTTGCAGGCCGAGCGCAGCACCGCCGATCCGAGCCGGTCGATCAGCCGCGACTCCTCGGCCAGCGCGACGAACTCCTCCGGCGAGATCAGGCCGCGGTCGGGGTGCTGCCAGCGCACCAGCGCCTCCATCGAGACGATCTCGAAGCTGCGCAGGTCCAGCACCGGCTGGTAGTGCACGACCAGCTCGTCGGACTCGATGGCGTGCTCCAGGTCGGCCTTCAGGGCCAGCCGGGCCACCGCCTCGGCATGCATCTCCGGGGCATAGGTGTGGCAGCGACCGCCGCCGTCGCGCTTGGCGGTGTACATCGCCAGGTCGGCGTTGCGCAGCAGGTCCCCGGCGTCCTCATCGGCCGAGGGCAGCGCGATCCCGATGCTGGCCCGGATGGTCAGCGTCTGGCCCTCGACCACCAGTGGCGCCGAGAGCGCCGCCAGCACCCGCTCGGCGGAGTAGACGGCATCGTCGGGGCCGGTGAGCTGGCGCAGCAGCACGACGAACTCGTCGCCGCCCAGCCGCGCCGCGACATCGCCGTCGGCCACGCAGGTACGCAGCCGCTCGGCGACCGCGATCAGCAGGGCATCGCCGGCGACGTGGCCGAGGCTGTCGTTGACCGTCTTGAAGTCGTCCAGGTCCAGCAGCAGGACCGCGATGCTGCCCTCCCGGCGGCGACCGGACTCCAGCGCCGCCGTCACGTGCTGGATGAAGTACGTCCGGTTGGCCAGCGGGGTCAACGGGTCGGTGAAGGCCTGGGCCCGCAGCTCCTGCTCCAGCTTGCGGTGCCCGGTCATGTCCCGGAAGCTCCACACCCGCCCGACGGTGACCCCGTCGATGCGTTGCGGCTGGGAGTAGCGCTCGAAGAACCGGCCGTCGAGGAATTCGATCTCGTCGTGGCTGCACTCGGCCGGGCTGGCCATCAGCTGGTCGACCAGCCAGGTGAAGCCCGCCGGGTCGACCAGCTGGTCCAGCACCGAGGCCCGCAGTTCGGCGTCCCGGCCGGCGGCCAGCACCTCGGGCTCGATGTGCCACATGTCGAGGAACTTCCGGTTGTGGCCCAGCACCCGGCCGCCGGCATCGATCACCAGGATGCCGTCGGCGGTCGCGTCCAGGGTGGCTTCCAGCAGCGACATCGACAGCGTCACCCGGGCGT
The DNA here is from genome assembly GCA_030840415.1 of Pseudonocardiales bacterium. Taxonomy (GTDB): domain Bacteria; phylum Actinomycetota; class Actinomycetes; order Mycobacteriales; family Jatrophihabitantaceae; genus Jatrophihabitans_A. Next base: position 5,243 of record JAVEEO010000405.1, read on the forward strand.
GCTCGGCGGCTCGCAGCACCGCGACCGAGGCGAGGCTGGCGGCCCAGCCGGCCAGCTCGCCGTCGGAGTCCTGGGCCACCGTCAGGTCGGGATAGTGCAGGCTCACCCGTCCCAGCGGCAGGCCGTTGGGCGCGGCGAACCCGGCCGAGTAGCCGGCTGCCCGGCCGAACCGGTCACGGTCGGCGGCCGCCAGCACGCCGTCGGCACAGAGGACGATCTCCCGGCCCAGGCCGGCATCGGCCTGCACCTCGATCAGGCAGCGAGCGGTGCCGCTGACCGCATCGGTGGCGGTGGCCAGCTCGATCAGGGTGGCGGTCACGTCGTCGCCCCGGGCCACCCGCTCGACGATGTCGGCGTG
>JAVEEO010000408.1 GCA_030840415.1 Pseudonocardiales bacterium
GCGGGTCCGCGACCGCAACCGGGAGTCCGGCAACGCCATCGGGGCGGTGATGTGCAACCTCGGGACCCAGTTGGCCGAGCCGGCCGACCGGCTGCGCACCGTGCGGCGCTCGATGAAAGAGGGCAAGCAGGCGCTGGCCGACCTGACCCCGCTGCAGATCATCGCGCTGACCGGCCTGGGAATGAGCCCGCTGATGTTGCAGTCGGTTCCCGGCTATGCCGAGCTGGTCCGGCCGCCGTTCAACCTGATCATCTCCAACGTGCCGGGGCCGCGCACCAAGCTCTACCTCAACGGTGCCCGGCTGGACGGCATCTACCCGCTGTCGATCCCGTACCACGGGCAGGCCCTGAACATCACCTGCACCAGCTACGCCGACGAGCTGTCCTTCGGCCTGACCGGCTGCCGGCGCACCGTCCCGCACCTGCAGCGGATGCTCGGCTACCTCGAGAACGAGCTGACCGCGCTGGAGTTGGCGGTCGGCTGAGCCGGATCGCCGATGAAGTCGGCCAGTAATGCGGCGAACCGCTCCGGCTCGGCCAGGTGCGGAAAGTGCCCGGCCTGTTCGAAGATCTCGACCCGGCTGCCGGGAAAGCCGGTCCGGGCGGCGTTGACGGCATGCCAGGACGGGATGATCCGGTCCTTGGCGCCCCAGACCAGCATTGTCGGCACGGTGGCGGCCATCGGCAGGTGGCGCCAGGCGGTGACGGTCTGCCCGCCTGGGTCGATCACCGAGCGGACGGTGGCCAGGAACGCCCGCCGGCCCTCGGCATTCAGCTCGCCGAGCGCCCGCCAGGCCTCGGTCAGGTCAGTACTCGGGCGGATGCCCAGCCGGCCCAGGGCACCGGCTACCGAGGCGGTCCGCTGGTGCAGCCAGCGCGAGGCGATCACCGGCAGCACCAGTTCGGAGCCGGGCAGCGCGGCAGCCCGCAGCAGTGGGCTCAACTCGCGCCCGAGGCCGCCGCTGCTGACCAGCACCAGCCGCTCGACCCGGTCGGGGAACAGGTAGCTGAACTGCATCGCGATGCCGCCGCCGAGCGAGTGCCCGACCAGCGTCACCCGCTGCGCCTCCAGCCGGTCGAGCAGGTCCCGCAAGGTGGCGGCGTGCGCGCCGAGGGAGTAGTCGCCGACCGGCTTGGCCGAGCTGCCGTGTCCGAACAGGTCGGGTGCGATCAGCCGGCGCTCGGCGGCCAGGGTGCTCATCAGCTGCGTCCAGTGCCGGTGCGAGCCGAGCAGGCCGTGCACGAACAGCACCGTGGGGCCGGTGCCGACATCGGCATAGCTGAGCGGGTGGCCGTGCAGGTCGATCGAGCGGGGCGCCTCGCGCTGCTTGGTTGTCTCCGGCATGGCCGCCTCCTGCTTCCAAAGTGATGCCCGGGGCTATGTTACCGGTGCGTAACTTACGCTACCGTAGCTTGACGGCCGCCGGTACCGACTGCTGAGAGCTAGAGCACGCCCGACCTTCGGAATTTGACAGCGCCGGTGCCAGGTTGGTGCCATGGAAGGGCAAAAGAAATTGCCGGTCAGGAACGATTACCGCCGTCGGCGGTAGCCGTGAGCGCCGCCGCTCACCGCCTATCCGATTCCCGGTACCACGACAGCCCGTGGCGACTCCATCGACAGACACCGTCGTCGTTCGACTACTTCGCGCCCGCTCCGGCGGGCAGCGCCTCATTCCCTACGGCTAGCCCCCTGCGCGATGTCCCGCTCTTCGCGGGCCGATCGCCGGCAGCCGGCAAGGAGATCCATGACTTCCGCTTCATCCTCCGTACCCGGACGGCGTGCCAACCATCTGAGGGCCACCCCGACCGACGAGCTGTCCTGGCGGCCCATGCAGAGATCGGTGCGCTTCGCCGTCACCGTGGCCCTGGCCGCCACCGTGTTCTACCTGCTGTTCCTGCTGAATCCGGCCTACCGGGGCAACGTCTACGTCTGGCTGATCGTCCTGCTCGCCGAAGGACTGGTCGTCTTCCAGGCCCTGACGACCTGGTGGACGATCCTGGCCCACTCGCCATCCCCCGACGCCCTCGAGGTGCACACCTGGCGGCGCAAGCTGGCCGCCGGCGAGCTGACTGCGACGGTGGACGTCTTCATCACCGTGTACGGCGAGCCGCTGGAGATCGTGCGAGGCACCATCCTGGCCGCCCGCGACATGACGCTGCAGCACACCGTATGGGTTCTCGATGACGGCGACAGCGACGAGTTGCGCGACTGCGCCGCCGAGCTCGGAGTGCAATACCTACGACGCGATGTGCACGATCACGCCAAGGCCGGCAACGTCAACGCCGGAGTGCGTCGCACAACCGGCGAGTTCTTCGTCATCCTCGACGCCGACCACGTGCCGAGCCCGGACTTCCTGCTGCGCGCGCTGCCGCACCTGCAGGATCCGCAGGTCGCGTTCGTCCAGACGCCGCAGACCTTTCCGGCTGCCCGCGGGCTGGTCGCGGTCGGCACCGGGGAGGCCCAGCGGATCTTCTACGAGCTGGTCATGCCGGGCAAGAACCACTTCAACGCCGTGTTCTGCGTGGGTACCAACGTCATCTTCCGCCGCACCGCGCTGGCCGAGATCGGCGGCATGTACACCGCCAGCAACTCCGAGGACATCTGGACGTCGCTGGAACTGCATCGCCGCGGCTGGCGCTCGGTGTTCGTCCCCGAGACACTCGCCCGCGGCCTGGCGCCGGACAACCTGCTGTCGTTCTTCAAGCAGCAGTTCCGCTGGTCCTACGGAGGCTTCGAGGTGCTGTTGCGCGGTGGGCTGTTCCGCCGCAAGGGGCTGACGCTGGATCAGCGCGTGCAGTACCTGCTGACCAGCCTGCACTACCTGCTGTCGCTGTCGGCGTTGGCGTTCATGAGCGTTCCGTCGCTGTACCTGCTGTTCGGGCTCAGCCCGATCCGGTCCGACATGTCGAACTGGCTGGCCCACTACGCGCCGTTCTACGTGATCATCGTGCTGGTGACGCTCATCCAGACCGGTGGCTTCAAGCTGTCGTCGATGATCGTCAGCATCGGCGCCGCCCCGGTGCACCTGCGTGCGTTCGTGATGGCCATCTTCGGCCGCAAGGCCAAGTGGAGCGCCACCAACGCCGGGCCGGGCGGGCTGCCGGGCGTCGGGCTGGTGCTGCCGCACGTGGCGCTGCTGTTGCTCAACGCCGTTGCGGTCACCGTGGGTGCCGCCGCGCTGGGCCACCGGTTCACCAACGTCCCCGCGTCGTTGTTCGCGATGTTCTGGGCCGTGCTGTACATCGCATTGCTGGCCCGAATCATCATCGAAGCCGTGAGCGAGCCTCGCCAGGTCAAGGCCCGGCTCGAACGGCGGCGGGTGGGCGCGCTGCTGGCCCGCGCGTTGCCGTGGCCCGAACGCGTCTACGACGTGGACGACAACCTCGACCTGACCGTAGAGCGGGCCGCGGGATCACCCGCGCCGGTTCCGGTTTCGAACTAAGGACGCTGTCATGACCCTGATCCAAGAACGCACCACCGAAGCCGACCCGATCGGCTCGTCCGCTGCCGGCCCGCCACGGCGGGACCGTAGCGCCCGGACCACTTTGCGCAAGTGGCGCAACCGCCTGGTGGTCCTGCTGATGGTCGCCGCGGCCGCCGCGGCCGGCGTGTACGTGGTCCGCGGCCAGGCTGTGAGCGATGCCAAGCTGAATCTCGGCGAGCTCACGCTCACCTCCCAACCCATTCCGATCGAGACCTCGCTGCCGGGGCTGGTGACGGCCGTGAGCGTCAAGGCCGGTCAGAGCGTGGTCACCGGCCAGCAGGTCGGCGCCATCAGGGTCACCACGACCGACTCCAACGGTCAGGCCGTGCTGAGCCGGCGGGTGCTGCGGGCCCCGCGGGCCGGCGTGGTGGTCGACGACCCGCTGACCATCGGCAGCACGCTGCAACCGGGCGTCGGTTTCGTCGTCCTGTACGACCCGGCCGACCTGCGGCTGGTCACCGACGCGCCGCTGTCCTACCTGCCCGAAGTGGCGCCCGGCATGACGGCCGAGCTGAAGGCCGAGGGTGTGCCCGGGACCGTGAACGCCGTCCTGGATCGGGCGGTGCCCAGGATCGGAACCGCGCAGACCGATGTGGCGCCCGATCATCTCGAGCTGATCTTCCGGCCCCAGCACCCCGCCCAGGTGTCACGCCTCATTCCGGGCCTGCGCTTCACCGGCAGCATCGACACCCGGTCGGGCACACAGGACACCCGGCCCGTGGTGTACGTCAAGTGACGCCACCGCTGACGGGAATCCCGAACAACACCGCCTCGACCTCTCCGCCGCCGGACGCGCCGACCCGACCCGGCATCGCCGGTTTGGTCCGCCGGCGCTGGGTAGTGCTGGCCGCGGCCCTGGTCGTCGTGCTGGCTGCCGCCGGCCTGGTGGCCACGAAGCTCAGCTCGCGCGGCAGCAGTGGCTGGACCTCGGTCTGGGACGACGACTTCTCCGGAGCCGACGGGACCGCGCCGTCGGCGGCGAACTGGTCGATGAGCACCGGAACCAGCTATCCGGGCGGAGCCGCGCAGTGGGGCACCGGCGAGCAGGAGACCTACACCAGCGATCCGGCGAACGTGGCCCTGGACGGCAACGGCCACCTGCGCATCACCGCGGCCCGGGACGCCGCCGGCGGCTGGACCTCGGCGCGCCTGGAATCCCGTCGCGCCGACTTCCAGCCCGCGGCCGGGGAGCAGTTGCGGGTCGAGGCCCGGATCCGGACACCCGACGGCGGAGCGGGGTACTGGCCGGCGTTCTGGATGCTCGGTGCGCCGTTCCGCGGCGTCTACACCAACTGGCCCGGCGTCGGCGAGATCGACATCATGGAGATCAGCGGCGCCGCCCCGGACACCGCGCACGGCACGCTGCACTGCGGGGTGAACCCGGGCGGTCCCTGCGCCGAGACCAACGGCATCAGCGGCAAATCCAGCGCCGGTAGCGCGCTGTCGGCCGGCTTCCATACCTACGCGGTCGTCTGGGACCGGTCACAGCCGACCGAGGAGCTCCGGTGGTACCTCGACGGCCAGCCGTACCTGACCGTCCGCGCCGGCCAGGTCGACGCCGCCACCTGGGCCGACGCGACCCAGCACGGATTCTTCATCCTGCTCAACCTGGCCATCGGCGGATCGTTTCCGGGCCCCACCGATGCGACCACCAAGCCCAGCGCGTCGATGCTGGTGGACCACGTCGGCGTCTCCCGCCGCTGAGCTGGGGGGCGAGGATCGCAGCGGCGAAGTAGCGAGGATCGCAGCGGCGAAGTAGCGAGGACCCAGCGGCGACCGCGAGCTCGGCCGGGCCGTCGGTGGCTGCCTCTACTATCGGCCCCATGGCCAGCATCGACGCAGCGTTCCTCGCCCTGCCCGCCTCGACCCTGGCCGACGCCGCGCTCAGCCGGGCCCGCGAACTCGGCGCCTCGCACGCCGACTTCCGGCTCGAGCGCAACCGGGTGGCCACCCTGCGGCTGCGTGACGGCCAGTTGGACGCCAGCACCGACGACGAGGATCTGGGCCTGGCGGTCCGGGTGGTGCACGAGGGTGCCTGGGGATTCGCCAGCGGCATCGACCGCACCCCCGAGGCGGCGGCCCGGCTGGCCGAGCAGGCGGTGAGCACCGCGAAGCTGAGCCGGGTGCTCAGCTCCGATCCGGTCGAGCTGGCCGCCGAGCCGGTGTACTCCGAGGCCAGCTGGGTATCGGCCTACGGCATCAATCCCTTCGACGTACCGCCCGCCGACCGGTTGGCCCGGCTCGCGCAGCTGTCGCAGCTGCTGAGCGGTGCGGCCGGGGTGGACCACGTCGACGCCAGCCTCATGCAGGTTCTGGAGAACAAGTACTACGCCGACACCGCCGGAACCGTGACCACCCAGCAGCGAGTGCGGGTGCATCCGGAGTTCACCGCGGTCCAGGTCGACCGGGCCGGCGGCGGGTTTTCCTCGATGCGCAGCCTGGCACCGCCGGCCGGCCGCGGTTGGGAGTACCTGACCGGTACCGGCTGGGACTTCGACGCCGAACTCGCCGAGCTGCCGGAGCTGCTCGCCGAGCACGTCCGGGCGCCCTCGGTGCAGGCCGGTCACTACGACCTGGTCATCGACCCGTCCAACCTGTGGCTGGCCATCCACGAATCGATCGGCCATGCCACCGAGCTCGACCGGGCGCTGGGCTACGAGGCGGCCTACGCCGGCACCTCGTTCGCCACCTTCGACCAGCTCGGCAGCCTGCGCTACGGCAGCGAGATCATGAACGTCACCGGCGACCGCACCGTGGAGCACGGCCTGTCCAGCATCGGCTACGACGACGAGGGGGTGGCCACCTCCAGCTTCGACATCATCTCCGACGGCGTGTTGGTCGGCTACCAGCTCAACCGGCAGATGGCGGCGGCCAAGGGCCTGGGCCGGTCCAACGGCTGTGCCTTCGCCGACTCGCCAGGCCACATCCCGTTGCAGCGCATGGCGAACGTGTCGCTGCAGCCGAGCGCGGACTCGCGTTCCACCGAGGACCTGATCGCCGGAGTCGAGCGGGGCATCTACGTGGTGGGCGACAAGTCCTGGTCGATCGACATGCAGCGCTACAACTTCCAGTTCACCGGCCAGCGGTTCTACAAGATCGCCAACGGCCGGCTGGCCGGCCAGCTGCGCGACGTCGCCTATCAGGCCTCCACCACCGACTTCTGGGGATCGATGGCGGCCACCGGCGGCCCCGAGACCTACGTGCTGGGCGGCGCCTTCAACTGCGGCAAGGGCCAGCCCGGGCAGGTGGCGGCGGTCTCGCACGGCTGCCCGTCCGCGCTGTTCAGCAATGTCAACGTGCTCAACACCGTGACCGAGGGCGGCCGATGATGACCAGCACCACTCAATCCGGTAGCGCGGCGGCCGGCACCACCATCCAGCAGTTGGTCGAGCAGGCGCTGGCCCTGTCCAGTGTGTCCGGCTGCATGGTGATCGGCGAGGAGCTGACCGCCGCGAACCTGCGCTGGGCGGGCAACAGCCTGACCACCAACGGCCAGATGCACTCGCGCAAACTCACCGTGATCTCGATCGTGGACGGCACCGACGGAACCCGATCCGGGGTGGCCTCGCGTGCCATCTCCGGTCCCGACGAGCTGGCCGCCCTGGTCACCGCCAGCGAGGCCGCCGCCCAGGCCGCCTCGCCGGCCGACGACGCCGCCCCGCTGGTCGAGCCCTACCCGCACACCGACGACTGGGACGCGCCGGCCGCGCTCACCGGCATCGAGGTCTTCACCGACTTCGCACCGGCGCTGGGCCGTGCCTTCGCCGAGGCCGAGAAGGCCGACCGGTTGCTCTACGGCTTCGCCGAGCAGCTGATGTCCTCGACCTTCCTGGCCACCTCGACCGGGCTGCGCCGCCGCCACGACCAGCCGACCGGCCGGGTGGAGCTCAACGCCAAATCCCGGGACCTGACCAGGACGGCCTGGTCCGGCGCGCAGACCCGGAACTGGCTCGACATCGACGTCGAGGCGATGGTCGCCGACCTCGCGACCCGGCTGGACTGGTCGGCCACCCGGATCGACCTGCCGCCCGGTCGGTACGAGACGCTGCTGCCGCCCTCGGCCGTCGCCGACCTGATGATCTACCTCTACTGGATGGCCAGCGCGCGCGACGCCGAGGAGGGCCGCAGCGTCTTCGCCGCCGGCGACGGCAAGACCCGGATCGGCGAGACGCTCGCTCCGCTGGGCATCACGCTGTGCTCGGATCCGGCCGAGCCGGGCATGGCGGCCGCCCCGTTCCAGCTGACCGCCGAGGGCGGCGAGGAATCGGTCTTCGACAACGGCGCTCCGGTGCCGGCGACCCGCTGGATCGACGGCGGGGTGCTGACCAATCTGCAGCGCACCCGCAACTGGGCGACGCGCACCGGCCAGCAGTACGTGCCGTTCGTCGACAACCTGATCATGACGGGTCCCCAGGCGGACGGCAACGGTGGCGGCAAGAGCCTGGACGAACTGATCGCCGGCACCAAGCGCGGCCTGCTGCTGACCTGCCTGTGGTACATCCGCACGGTGGACCCGCAGACCCTGCTGGTGACCGGCCTGACCCGCGACGGCGTGTACCTGATCGAGGACGGCGTGGTCCGCGGCGTGGTGAACAATTTCAGGTTCAACGAATCGCCGGTCGACCTGCTGAGCCGGATCACCGAGGTCGGCCGGACCGAGCGGACCTTGCCCCGGGAATGGAACGACTACTTCACCCGGGTCGCCATGCCGGCCATCCGGGTGCCCGATTTCAACCTGTCCACTGTGAGCCAGGCCTCATAGCCAGCAGTGTGAACTGGGCCATGCTCTTAGCCGCCGAGATGGCTCTAATGCCCGTAATCTCCTGATATTCGGCACCCGCGGAAGTGGTCCTCGCCTGGCTGTGACCGGTACCCCAAGCTCCTGACGGGCTTGTAAGCGCTCCCAGAAACTAACCTTTCGATCAATGCCCGGCAGGACTGTGGCGCGAACCCGCCGCCCCGTTCGCGGCACCAGCCAGTCACCGTCGACTGACAAGGGAGTTTCGATCATGACGAGCACCGCCGTCCGTCTGGATACCGCCCCCACCGACCATCCCGGATTGTTGCGCTGGGTGCGTGAGACCGCCGAGCTGACCGAACCGGACGAGATCGTGTGGTGCGACGGCTCGGCCGAGGAGTGGCAGCGGCTCACCGAGCAGCTCGTCGCCGCCGGCACCCTGATCCGGCTCGACGATGCCAAGAAGCCCAACTCGTTCTACGCCGCCTCCGACCCCACCGACGTCGCCCGGGTCGAGGACCGCACCTTCATCTGCTCGCAGAACCCCGCCGACTGCGGTCCGACCAACAACTGGATGGACCCGGGCGACATGAAGGCGCTGCTCACCGAGCGGTTCCGCGGCTCGATGCGCGGGCGCACCATGTACGTCATCCCCTACTGCATGGGCCCGCTGACCGCCGACGAGCCGATGCTCGGGGTGGAGATCACCGACTCGGCCTACGTGGTCGTCTCGATGCACATCATGACCCGGATGGGCAGCAAGGCCCTCGAGCTGTTCGTCAAGGACGGGGTCGAGCAGTCCTACGTCGCCGGTCTGCATTCACTCGGCGCGCCGCTGACGGCGCCGGACGCCGTGGATACCGCCTGGCCGTCCAACGAGACCAAATACATCGTGCACTTCCCCGAGGAGCGGCTGATCTGGTCCTACGGCTCGGGCTACGGCGGCAACGCCCTGCTCGGCAAGAAGTGCCACTCGCTGCGGATCGCCTCGGCGCAGGCCCGCCGCGAGGGCTGGCTGGCCGAGCACATGCTGATCCTGAAGCTGACCAGCCCGCAGCAGAAGGCCTACTTCGTCGCGGCCGCCTTCCCGTCGGCCTGCGGCAAGACCAACCTGGCGATGCTGGAGCCCACGCTGCCCGGCTGGAAGGTCGAGACCATCGGCGACGACATCGCCTGGATCCGGTTCGGCGAGGACGGCCGGATGTACGCCGTGAACCCCGAGAACGGCTTCTTCGGGGTGGCCCCGGGTACTGACTGGCACACCAACCCCAACGCGATGCGCACCATCGCCAAGGGCAATTCGCTGTTCACCAACGTCGCGCTCACCGATGACGGCGACATCTGGTGGGAGGGCATGGGCGAGCCGCCGGCGCACCTGACGGACTGGAAGGGCCAGGACTGGACTCCGGACTCCGAGTCGCTGTCCAGCCACCCCAACAGCCGCTACTGCACCCCGATCGAGCAGTGCGAGACCAAGGCCCCGGAGTGGGACGACCCGGCCGGCGTACCGCTGGACGCGATCTTCTTCGGCGGCCGGCGCCGCGACACCATCCCGCTGGTGACCGAGGCCCGCGACTGGCAGCACGGCGTGTTCATGGGTGCCACGCTGTCCTCGGAGACCACCGCGGCCGCGGCCGGCAAGGTCGGCGTGGTGCGTCGTGACCCGATGGCGATGTTGCCTTTCATCGGCTACCACGCCGGGGACTACTTCACCCACTGGATCGAGGTCGGCAAGAGCGCGGACGCGGTCAAGCTGCCCAAGATCTTCTACGTCAACTGGTTCCGCCGCGACGCCGACGGTGGTTTCCTGTGGCCCGGCTTCGGCGAGAACATCCGGGTGCTGAAGTGGGCCATCGAGCGGATCGAGGGCCGGGCCGCGGCGGTCGACACCCCGATCGGCCGGATCCCGGCCCCGGACGCCCTCGACGTCGAGGGCCTGGAGTTGACCGAGGAGCAGCTGAGCCAGGCGCTGGCCGTCGACGCCGAGCAGTGGCGCGCGGAGCTCCCTGCCATCGAGGAATGGTTCGACAAGATCGGGGACAAGGTGCCGTCCTCGCTGCGCGACGAGCTGGCCTCGCTCAAGCTCCGGCTGGGCTGAGCAGCTTCAGCCTGGCTGAATCGCGGCAATCGGCACCGAGCAACGTCGGCAACGCGGCAACGCAATGGCGCCCGGGGACGTCGTCACTTCCCTGGGCGCCATTGCTTGTGCGGGTACCTGAGCGCATTGTGTTCCGCGGGTTGCGGGCCGGGCAGGCTTCCACAGGGCTCGACGACGTCACGGACCTTGGCCCGACTGCGGGTCGGTGGAGCACTTGAACGTCTTGCGACGCCACGGCCGCAGCAATTGCGCTACTCACGCGACTTCATTACCACGACACTAGTGGCGCGTGTCATTAGTTAGTTTGCGCTTGCCGGTGCGCGAGAATGGGTTATGCCTGCTCGTCCTGCGCCTGCTCTTGGTTTGCGTGTTGGTGATCGGGAGCGGTTGTCAGCGTTGACGAGG
>JAVEEO010000417.1 GCA_030840415.1 Pseudonocardiales bacterium
GAACCGGTCCGGCGCCGCGGGGTCGGGGGAGTAGTAGTCCTCCAGTCGCATCCGCTCTTCGGGCAGCCGGCGGAAGGCGCGGCGGCCGGCGAGCACGTTCTCCCAGAGTTCGTCGGGGGAATCAGCATCGGGATAGCGGCAGGAGATGCCGACGACTGCGATGCGAACCGGGCTCATACTGCCACCGCCGCGGTGTTGGAGTTGACCGGCCGGTCAGCGGTCGCTGCCCGGCGCTGCTTGGCCTTGCCGAGGAAGTGCGCGACCCACCAGCCCGCACCACGCAGCGCGCACACTGCGGTGGTGGCGAAGAACAGCGTGTAGACGACGTTGAACTGCATCATGATGGCGTAGACGAGGGCGACCGAGGAACCGAACATGAACTGGTTGCGAGCCTTGAAGGGCGTAGTGCCGGGGTCGGTGATCATGTAGTTGGTGAACAGCACGAAGGCGATTCCTGTCATAGCACCGAGGGCGGAGAAGAGGGAGACGTCCCAGATCCAGTGCCGGACGAAGGCCTGGATGGCGAAACCACCCATCCAGCCGACGATCAGCGACACCTTCTTGGTCAGCATCGCGTTGATCACCGTTCCGGATACGGCGATGATCAGCGGGATCATCACCCGGAAGTAGGTATTGGCGTTCTCGCTGAACTGGTACGGCGGCGCGATGCTGCACCAGTGGCTGAAGCAGAGCAGCACCGCGGTGATGCCGAAGTTGGACGGGTTCATGAAGTGCCGCATCCGGCCGTTGATCGGTGCCTGCAGCACGTGCTTGGCGCCCACCCCGACCACCACGCCGAAGGCGACCGGCCAGAACTGGCTGTTCGCGTAGAGCAGCATGTTGACGGCCAGGGCGGTGATGTGTGACGGCAGCAGTGCCTCGTAGACGCCGCGCACGCCGTTGCCCCGGTACTTCGGCTGCCGCCGGTACACCCAGGCGCTGAGGGTCTCGAACCCGATCTCGGTGGCGTAACCGGTCAGCACCGCGAGGAACGGCCACAGCCACGGCTGCTCGAACCCGAGCCAGGCGTAGCCGAAGACGTTCAGCACGCTGATCGAGATGGCGAAGTTGCGCAGGGCGATGTAGCGGGGATCCGGCTTCGGCTTGGTTGCGGCCGCCGGCGCTGCCGGCGGCGCTGCCGGACTTGGTGCTGCTGCTGACTGCTGGACGGTGGCGGTCATCGGCTGGAAACCTCCTGGGCGGTGTCCGACAGGACGAGGGAGTGGACGCCGGGCGTCAGTTGCTGCTTCTGCTGGTGTACTTGGCCGTTGATGTCACGCCACTGCAGATTGACGGTCGCGGCTCCGGTGAAGGAGCCGAGTCCGAAGTGCACGTCGAAGCTGCGGTAGCCGGCGTGGCCGCTGCCACCGTCGAGCTGGGAGATCGCCGTGCCGTTCGGGGTGGTCACCGTCACGGTCGCGTTGTAGGCGGGTGTTCCGAAGTTGGACAGGCCCTTGCCCGCAACCGAACTGGAGTCGCTCGACGGCCGGTAAAGGTGCAGGTCCAGGTAGTTGCCCCGGTCCGGCGACTGGTTGGCGTAGAAGGCCGGCGGCCCCCACTGCCGGGCAATGGCCCAGTCGAGGGTGCCGGTGCCGGTGGTGTCCGCCATGGCGATGGCCCGGGTCGGAGTCGGCACCGCGGTGCCGAGCTGGGAGCTGATGTTGACGTACTTGCCGTCGGAGTTCTTGGCGTAGAAGGCCATCTTCTGCCGGCCGCCGATGTCATCGCCGGCCTTGACGTTGGGCCACATGGCGGGGTTGCTGAGCAGGTCGTCGTTGGTCATGGCCATCTCCTGCAGCCAGGGCCACCGGTCGATGTCCCCCTTGACGAACCCGTCGGCCTGCAGGACGGACAGGTCGCCGTTGTTGAGGAAGTCGCCCATCTTGACGTCCCAGCACCAGCCGGTCCAGGCCATGCCGTACTTGGAGGCCTCCTGCTCGAACGGGGCGATTCCCCGGCTGAGCTTGTCTGCCATGTCGGCGTTGTCGTCGGCCTGGTTGATGAAGATGAAGTTGCTCTCCTGCAGTCCCCACTTGGTGGTGATGTTGCTGACCGCGATGTCGAACTTGCCGGTGTGGTTGAGGTCGGCGAAGTCCACGCCCATGCCCTTGAACGAGCCCTTGCCGAGCACGAAGGACTTGGCGGTGGTGGGGGTGCGCTGCCCGCTGGCCTCGGCGAACCGGATGGTGCCCGGGGTAGAGGTGTTGTACAGCAGGTGGTGGTGGCCGAAGTCGTTGGCGATGTAGACCTCGGGTAGCGCGTCGCCGGTCAGGTCGGCGCCGGCGATGGCCAGCGTCCAGCCGGTGGACAGCTGGTAGGGAATGGCCCCCTGCTGCTCGACGTAACGGGCGGTCGGCTTGTCCCCGGAGGTGGCGTCGTACCAGCGCAGTACCCGATCGCCGCCACCGTTCTTGGCGGTGGACAGCGAGTTGTTCATCTGGACGTTGTTCTGGCCATTCGGGTTCAGCACGTCGGACTCGGGGAAGTAGTTGCCGACGATGATGTCGGGGTGGCCGTCGCCGTCGATGTCACCGACCCATTCGGCGTC
>JAVEEO010000458.1 GCA_030840415.1 Pseudonocardiales bacterium
TGGCGTCGCGACCGCGCTCCGCGCCGCGCGGGCCCGCGCGGCGCGGCCGCACGGTTGGTCAGTGTTCGTCGTAGTGGCCCTCGTGCTCGGCGTGGCGGTGCCCGTGGTGCAGGTAGTCCACATGCCCGTTGTGGTGGACCTGTTCGTGCCCGCAGTCCGGGGAGTGGGCGTGGGAGTGGTCCTCGGCCGGCACGTGCGCCTGAAGCGAGCACTCGTCGTAGTGCCCCTCATGGTCGTGGTGGACGTGGCCGTCGTGCAGATAGTCCACATGATCGTTGTGCTGGACCGTGGCATGGCCGCAGTCCCGGGTATGGACGTGTTCGTGGTCAGTATGCGGTTGGTGTTTCGTCGCGGTGCTCATGCCGTGGCCTCTTTCGTGTGGGCAATAGCGTCTCGCACGATGTGGGCGACGTGCTCGTCGCGCAACGTGTAGACGACCTCTCGTCCCTGTCTTACGCGCTGGACCAGACCCGCGTCTCGCAGAATGCGAAGTTGCTGCGACACGTGTGGCTGGGACAGTCCCGAGGTGGCCACGATCTGATGTACGAACATCGCCTCACCGGCGAGGAGGTCCACGATCGCCACTCTTACGGGTGATGACAGCACCCGGAACAGGTCACCGACGCCCTCGTACCGCTCGGACCACGCATCCGACATCGCCACATGATGACATAAGCACTAGCGCATGGGACATCGAAGGCGCAGACAGCTGGCGCCATCCTCGCCCCGGACAGCTCCCGGGCCGCCCGTCGCGCGGCGTCGGCATGCTCGCCGTCGGCCTTGTTCACCGCGATCACGTCGGCGAGTTCGAGGATGCCGCGCTTCATGCCCTGCAGCTGGTCGCCGGTGCGGGCCAGCATCAGCAGCACGAAGGTGTCGACCATGCCGGCCACCACGAACTCCGACTGGCCGACCCCGACGGTCTCGACCAGCACCACGTCGTAGCCGGCCGCCTCCATCACCAGCATCGTCTCGCGGGTCGCCCTGGCCACCCCGCCGAGGGTGCCCGAGCTGGGCGAGGGCCGGACGAAGGCCGCGTCGTCGCCGGCCAGCCGGGTCATCCGGGTCTTGTCGCCCAGGATGCTGCCGCCGCTGCGCGCCGAGGACGGGTCCACCGCCAGCACCGCGACCCGGTGGCCGGCCGCGGTGAGGTTGCTGCCCAACGTGTCGATGAAGGTCGACTTGCCGGCGCCGGGCACCCCGCTGATGCCGATCCGCTGCGCCGCACCGGTGCGCGGCAGCAGCACCGCCAGCAGCTGCTGGGCCTGCCTGCGATGGTCTGGCCGGCGGGACTCGACCAGCGTGACGGCCCGGGCGATGGCGGCCCGGTCGCCGGCCAGCACGCCGTCGCGCAGCCCCGCCACGTCCAGTGCAGCCACCGGTTCAGCCGGGCTGCTGGCCGGCGAGGGCTTCGAGCACCTGCAGCGCGGCGGTCGCGATCACCGTGCCGGGCGGGAAGATCGCCGCGGCGCCCGCGGCCCGCAGCTCCTCGAAGTCCTGCTCCGGGATCACCCCACCGACCACGATCAGGATGTCCGGACGGCCGAACGCGGCCAGTTCCCGGTGCAGCTCCGGCACCAGGGTGAGATGCCCGGCGGCGAGGGAATTGACACCGACCACATGCACATCGGCCTCGACGGCCTGCCGAGCCACCTCGGCCGGGGTCTGGAACAGCGGCCCGACGTCGACGTCGAAGCCGAGGTCGGCGAACGCGGTGGCGATCACCTTCTGGCCCCGGTCGTGACCGTCCTGGCCGATCTTGGCCACCAGGATCCGGGGCCGGCGACCGTGCTCGGTAGCGAACCGGTCGGTGGCCGCCCGCGCCTGCTCGATCGAGGTCACCGTGCCCTCCTGTTCGGCCTCCGCGCCGTACACCCCGGAGATCGTCCGGATCTGCCCGGCGTGCCGGCCGAACACCGCCTCCAGCGCGTCGGAGATCTCCCCGACGGTGGCCTTGGCGCGGGCGGCGTCGATGGCCAGCGCCAGCAGATTCTGCTCCAGGCCGGCGGGCCGGCTGCCGTCGGCGATCGCCGCCGCGGCCGCGGTCAGCGCGGTCAGCGCCTGCTCGCAGGCCCGCGGATCGCGTTCGGCCTTCAACCGCAAGAGTTTTTCGTGCTGGGACGCGCGCACCCCGGCGTTGTCGATCTTGAGGACGTCGATCTGCTCGTCCGTCGCCACCTGGTACTTGTTCACCCCGATAACCGGCTGGCGGCCCGAGTCGATCCGGGCCTGGGTACGCGCCGCCGCCTCCTCGATGCGTAGCTTCGGCAGCCCCGCCTCGATCGCGGCCGCCATCCCACCGGCCTTCTCGACCTCCTCCAGGTGGCCCCAGGCCCGCCGCGCCAGGTCGTAGGTGAGCCGCTCGACGTAGCCGCTGCCGCCCCACGGGTCGATCACCCGGGTACTGCCGGACTCCTGCTGCAGCAGCAACTGGGTGTTGCGGGCGATCCGGGCCGAGAAGTCGGTGGGCAGCGCCAGCGCCTCGTCCAGGGCGTTGGTGTGCAGCGACTGGGTGTGGCCCTGGGTCGCGGCCATCGCCTCGATGCAGGTGCGCACCGCGTTGTTGAAGACGTCCTGGGCGGTCAGCGACCAGCCCGAGGTCTGGCAGTGGGCCCGCATCGCCAGCGACTTGGGATTGGCCGGCTCGAACTGCCGCACCAGCTTCGCCCACAGCAACCGGGCCGCCCGCAGCTTGGCGACCTCCATGAAGAAGTTCATCCCGATGCCCCAGAAGAACGACAACCGGGGCGCGAAGGCGTCGATGTCCATGCCGGCCGCCAGGCCCGCGCGCAGGTATTCCACCCCGTCGGCAAGGGTGTAGGCCAGCTCCAGGTCGGCGGTCGCACCGGCCTCCTGGATGTGGTAGCCCGAGATCGAGATGGAGTTGAAGCGCGGCATCCGGGCCGCGGTGAAGGCGAAGATGTCGCTGATGATCGTCATCGACGGGCCGGGCGGGTAGATGTAGGTGTTGCGGACCATGAACTCCTTGAGGATGTCGTTCTGGATGGTCCCGGTCAGCTGTTCGGGCGCGACGCCCTGTTCCTCGGCGGCCACCACGAACAGCGCCAGCACCGGCAGCACCGCGCCGTTCATGGTCATCGACACGCTCATCCGCTCCAGCGGGATGCCGCTGAACAGCTCGCGCATGTCGTAGATCGAGTCGATCGCCACCCCGGCCATGCCGACATCGCCGACCACCCGGGGGTTGTCGCTGTCGTAGCCGCGGTGGGTGGGCAGGTCGAAGGCGACCGACAGCCCCTTCTGCCCGGCGGCCAGGTTGCGCCGGTCGAAGGCGTTGGACTCGGCCGCGGTGGAGAAGCCGGCGTACTGCCGCACCGTCCACGGCTGGGTCACGTACATGGTCGGGTACGGCCCGCGCAGGAACGGCGCGATGCCCGGGTAGCCGGCCAGGAAGTCGATACCGGCCGAGTCGGCCAGGTCGGCACCGGTGTAGAGCGGCGGCACCTCGATGCCCTCCGGAGTGCTCCAGGTCGTCCCCTCGGGGGGCGGCCCGGCTCGACCGGCCGGGGGCGCGCCCAGCGACAGTTCGCCGAAGTCGGGGATCACGCCGGCACCCCCAGCACGTCCAGCAGCGCGGTCAGCGCGGCCACCGCGTCACAGCCGGTGTAGACGGCGGCGTCGATGCCGTCCGCCTCGGCGAGCTCGGCCGGCCCGGCGATCCAGACCTGCTCGGCGCCGGCTTCCTTCAGCGCGGCAGCGATCGTCCCGGCCTGTTCGGCGTACTGCTGGTCGGACGAGCAGAGCAGTGCCACCGGGCTGCCGGCGGCTGCGAAGGCCGTCACCAGCTCCTCCCGTTCGCCGTTGCCGAGGACCGCCTCGATGCCGCCAGCGGCGAGCAGGTTGCGCGCGAAGCCGACCCGCCCGGGATACCCGGCGGCCGACCCGAAGGCGGCCAGGAACACCGTCGGACGGGTGCCGGTGGCGGCCAGCCGCGCGTCGGAGCGGTCCCGCAGCACCTCGAACGGCTCGGCGTAGCGCCGCCGCGGCAGCCCACCAGCCGGCGATTGCGGCTGTGGCCGGCGGCTGATCGGGGCCTCGGCGGGCATCGCGAACTCGCTGACCCCGGTGATGGGGTCGCGGCGGCGCGCGATGGTGTCCCGGCGCGGCTGCCAGCTGGCCTCCAGCATCGCGGCCAGCATGCCGGATCGCAGCGCCGCCACCGCGCCGCCGGCCCGTTCGATCGCGGTGAACTTGCCCCAGGCCACCTCGGCCAGCTGCTCGGTCAGCGACTCCAGGTACCACGAGCCGCCGCCGGGATCGAGCACCCGGGCCAGGCTGGACTCGTCGTGCAGGATCGCCTGGGTGTTGCGGGCGATCCGGCGGCCGAAGTCGTCGGGCAACCCGAGTGCCGAGTCGAACGGGGCCACCGTGATGGCATCGGCGCCACCGACCGCCGCCGCGAAGCAGCCGACGGTGGCGCGCAGCAGGTTCACCCACGGATCGCGCCGGGTCAGCGTCACCGCGGCGGTGACCGCGTGCTGGCGCTGTCCCCGGCTGCCGGCCGGCGCGCCGCACAGTTCGGCCACCCGGTCCCAGAGCCGGCGGCCGGCCCGGAGCTTGGCCATCGAGGCCCACTGGTCGGCGCTGACGGCGTAGCGGAACTCCAGCTGCGCCAGCGCCTGCTCGATGCCCAGCCCGGCCCTGGTCAGCGCCCGCAGGTAGGCCACCCCAACCGCGACGCTGATCGCCAGCTCGTCGGAGTCGCTGCCGCCGGCCTCGGAGTAGACGCTGCCATCGACGGTCGCCGCCAGCAGCCGGGGAAACCCGGCCGTCGCCCCGGCCAGCCGGGCCAGCACGTCCAGGTCGGGAGCGGTGCCGGTGCGGGCGGCCAGCCCGATCGGATCGGCTCCCAGGGTGCCGGCCACCTCGGCCGGGCTGCGGTCGGCCACCAGCCGCAACAATTCCTGCGCGGCCGACTCGGTCTCGTCCCCGGCGTCCAGCGCCACCGCCGCCAGGTCCAGGTACACCCCGTCCAGCAGGGTGGCCAGCGACTCGACCGGGGCGCCGCCGGCGCCCAGCTGCAGCCAGACCGAGGACGCCCCGCCGGCCAGCTCGGCCAGCACCGCCCGGTTGCCGGCCGCCGGGTCAGGCTCGACGACCCGCTGCCGGACGTCCCAGGCTGCCCGCGCGGCACTCGAGCCGCGCACGAACGGCGGTTGGCCGGGCAAGCCGGCGGCGTCGATGCCGAGGCCGGCCGGCAGGTCCTCGGCGGTGTAGAGCGGGGCGATCGTCAGGCCGTCGTAGCTGCGGTGCGCCAGCGCCGCCTCCGGGTCGCCGGTACTGCTCTCGACCCCGGATCTGGCCAGCACGGCGGCCACCAGCGACCGCCACTGCTCGCGGCTGGCCGCCGGAAAGTCGCCGGCCAGCTCGAGCTGGTCAGGAGCCGTCATAGCGCGATGTTAGAGCGAGGCGGCTGCCCGGGTCGCGCGGGCGTGGCCTATCTCTCGACCGGCTCCATCGCGGCCCGGCTAGGCTCTGACGCCGTGAACCAGACCACCCAACAGCATCAGCCAGAGGACTCCGCCGACCCCGCGCGACTGGCGGCCGAAGCGGCCCGCGCACTGGCCGAGCGCACCGGTGCCGAACGACATGACGTCGCCCTGGTGCTCGGCTCGGGGTGGCTGCCGGCAGTGGATGCGCTGGGCGGGCGGGCCAGCACCGATGTGGAGTTCGCCAGCACCGAACTGCCCGGCTTCTCCCCGCCCGCGGTCGCCGGGCACGCCGGAACCATCCGTTCGCTCGCGCTGGACGGCAAGCGGCTGCTGATCTTCTCCGGCCGCACCCACTACTACGAGGGCCGCGGGGTGGCCGCGGTGGTGCACGGGGTACGGGTCGCCGCTGCCGCCGGCTGCACCGTGACGGTGCTGACCAACGGCTGCGGCGGGCTGCGCGAGGACATGCAGGTCGGCGATCCGGTGCTGATCTCCGACCACCTGAACCTGACCTTCACCTCGCCGCTGGTCGGCCCCAGGTTCGTCGACCTGACCGACCTGTACTCGCCGCGGCTGCGGGCCCTGATGCGCGAGATCGATCCGTCGCTGGCCGAAGGGGTGTACGCGCAGTTCCCCGGCCCGCACTACGAGAGTCCCGCCGAGGTCCGGATGGCCCGGGTGATGGGTGCCGACCTGGTGGGCATGTCCACCGCCCTGGAGGCGATCGCCGCGCGGGCCGAGGGCAGCGAGGTGCTGGGCATCTCGCTGGTCACCAACCTGGCCGCCGGCATCACCGGACAGCCGCTGAACCACGAGGAGGTGCTGGCTGCCGGCAAGGCCGCGGCAGCCCGGGCCGGCGGCCTGCTCGGCGAGTTGATCGGCAGGCTGTGACCGTCCTGATCACCGGTTCTTCCGGGGGCATCGGCCGCTCGCTGGCCCGGTCACTGCCCGCACTGGGCTGGCAACTGCGCGGCTTCGACCGGGAGCCGGCCGGCGGTGACCTCGAGACGATCTGTGGCGACATCACCGACCCGGACGCCCTGGACGCGGCGATGGCCGGGGTACGGGCCGTGGTGCACCTGGCCGGCCAGGCCACCGAGGCACCCTGGCCGGTGATCCGCGAGGCCAACCTGGAGGGCTGCTACCAGGTGTTCGAGGCCGCCCGGCGGGCCGGCGTCCGGCGGGTCGTCTACGCCTCGTCCAACCATGCGGTCGGTTTCACCCCTCGCCCGCCAGGGGATTGCGCCCAACTGCCCGCCGACACCCCGCCCCGGCCGGACACCCTGTACGGGGTGAGCAAGGCCTTCGGTGAGGCGCTGGCGCGCTACTACGTCGACCGGTACGACATGCAGGTCGCCTGCCTGCGGATCGGCACCTTCGCCGAGACCCCGCCCGATGCCCGGTCGATGGCCACCTGGCTGTCCCCCGCCGACTGCGCCCAGTTGGTGGATACCTGCCTGCGCACCGACCGGCTCGGCTTCGCGCTGGTCTGGGGGGTCTCGGCCAACCGTGGCCGATGGTGGTCGCTGGACGCCGGCCAGGCGCTGGGCTACCACCCGCTCGACGACGCCAGCCAGCACCGGCCCGAATCGCCTGGGGCCGTTTACCAAGCCGCGGATCTGCCGGTGGGCGGCGCCTTCACCGAGCCGTCCTTCGGCATCGACGAGGTAGCCGGGCGCTGGGACGACGCGCCGGCGGCCCGATCAGAAAGCCGGTCCGGATGACCAACCCAGCACTGTTGCGCCAGGTCGCCGACTGGATCGCCGATGACCCGGACGCCGGGGACGCGGCGCAGTTGCAGGCCCTGCTGACCGCCGCCCAGGCTGGGGACCAGTCGGCGCTGGCCGAGCTCGGCGACCGGTTCGCCGGGCCACTGGCCTTCGGCACCGCGGGGTTGCGCGGGCCGTTGCGGGCCGGCCCGAACGGCATGAACACCGCGGTGGTGCGCCGGGCGGCGGCGGGCCTGGCGGCTCAGCTCACCGCCTCCGGGCACGCCGGCGGAATCGTGGTGATCGGCTACGACGGCCGGCACGGGTCGCGGTCCTTCGCCGAGGATTCCGCGGCGATCCTGGCCGCCGCCGGCTTCGATGCCCGGCTGCTGCCGCGGCTGCTGCCCACCCCGGTGCTGGCCTTCGCGGTGAACCACTTCGGGGCGGTGGCCGGGGTGATGGTCACCGCCTCGCACAACCCGCCGCAGGACAACGGCTACAAGGTCTATGCCGGCGACGGCGCGCAGATCGTGCCGCCGATGGACGCCGAGATCGAGGCCGCGATCCGCGCGGTCGAGTCGGTGCGGGCGATCCGGCTGGCCTCCGGGTACCAGGTCCTGGATGAGTCGGTGGTCGATGCCTACGTGGCCGCGGTGGCGAAGCTGGTGCGCCCGGATTCGCCGCGCGAGCTCGACGTAGTGCACACCGCGCTGCACGGGGTGGGCGCTCCGGTCGTCCGGGCAGTGTTCGCGGCGGCCGGCTTCGGCGCTCCCAGCGAGGTCGGCGAGCAGGCCGAGCCGGACCCGGACTTCTCGACGGTGAGCTTCCCCAATCCGGAGGAGCCCGGGGCGATGGACCTGGCGCTGGCGCTGGCCGGCCGCGAGCAGGCCGACCTGATCATCGCCAACGACCCGGACGCCGACCGCTGCGCGGTCGGGGTGCGGTTCCCGGCCGTCGGCGACCGGCCGGCGGGCTGGCGGATGCTGCGCGGTGACGAGTTGGGCGTGCTGCTGGCCGACTGGCTGCTGCGCTCCGGCGTCCGGGGCACCTACGCGACCACCATCGTGTCCTCGTCGATGCTGTCGGCGATGGCGGCCCGGCAGGGCATGGGCTTCGCCGAGACGCTCACCGGGTTCAAGTGGATCTCCCGGGCGGCGCCGGATCTGGTGTACGGCTATGAGGAAGCGCTCGGCTACGCGGTCGCTCCGCGGCTGGTCCGGGACAAGGACGGCATCTCCGCGGCGCTGCTGGTCGCCGAGCTCGCCGCCAGCCTGAAGGCCGACGGGTCCTCGATCCCACACCGGCTGGCCGAGCTTGCCGCCTCTTACGGCCTGCACGCCACCAGCCAGCTGTCCTGGCGGGTCACCGACCTGGCGGTGATCACCGAGGCGATGAGCCGGCTGCGCACCGCGCCACCGGGGCAGTTGCTGGGCCGGCCGGTCGAGGTCACCGACCTGGCACCGGAAGCCGACGTACTGATCCTGCGCTTCGCCGGCGGCCGGGTGGTGGTGCGCCCGTCGGGCACCGAACCCAAGTGCAAGGCCTACCTGGAACTGGTGATACCCGTTCCGGACGGCGAAACCGCGACCGACGCCGAGGGCTTGCTGGCGGTCGTCGGATCAGCCGAGCGCCGGGCCGAGGCCGAGCTGGCGCAGCTGGGCGCCGAGATCGCCCGGGCCGCGGGGATGGCGTAGCCGCCGGTCGCGTCGGAGCCCGCCGCGGGCACGGCTGAGCCAGCTGGCACGGCTAAGCCGGCGTCACCACCGGGCAGGTTCCGCTCAGCAGCCGGTCCGGTGGCGGGCCGGCCAGCGTCCGCCGCAGCAGGCAGCCGGTGCGCTGCAGGCTCTCGCCGTCGAAGCGGTAGGTGGCCCAGTAGTTGTGCCCGGTGGCGTAGTTGGGCTGGTAGTCGTTCTCGGTGCCCAGCACGTCCAGCCAGCCGTCATGGTCGAGATCGGCCGCCATCGGCCGGCCGCCGTCGAAACTGACGCTCGCCCGGCTCGGACTGGCCAGCGCGCCGTCGTGCAGCACCACCAACTGGGCGAGGCCGGCATGCGAACCGACCTCGGCCAGCACCGCGCACTGGGCGGGTACCGACGCGTGCGCGGCGAGGCAATCCAGCTTTGCCTCCCAGCCGAAACCCGATCGGGCCTGCCACCACTGCAGGTGCCGGCCGTCGCGCAGCAGTTCCAGCACCGGCGTGCTGAGGTCGGGTGAGAGCGCCGCGGTGGGTGCGACGCTGGACCACAGCCGCACCGAGTAGCCCTGGCCCAGCTGCACCGGCAGCTCCGGCGTGCACGACCACTGCTTGCACGGTGCTTCCACCGAGGCGCTCGGAACGCCGGGCGAGCTGGAATCCGATCCGCCCGAGCCGCCGGCCGGGGTTGCCGATGGCCCGCCCGAGCCGGCACATCCGGTCAGCAGCAGGCCCAGCGCCACGGTCGACACAAGCACCAGCCCCGCTCGCCCGAGTCCCCAAAACGCCTTTCGAGGCAGGGCCTTTCGAGACAAGGCCTTGCGGGACGGAGCGTTTAGAGACGGGACCTTTCGAGGCAGGGC
>JAVEEO010000512.1 GCA_030840415.1 Pseudonocardiales bacterium
GACGCCCGCGGTGGAGTGCCGGGTGCGCGCCACCCACGGATACACCTTCTGCCCCGGCAGCTGGCCGCCCTCGCCGGGCTTGGCACCCTGCGCCATCTTGATCTGCAGGTCGTCGGCGTTTACCAGGTAGTGGCTGGTCACGCCGAAGCGACCGGAGGCCACCTGCTTGATCGCCGACCGGCGCAGGTCGCCGTTGGCGTCGCGCTCATAGCGGTCGGCGTCCTCGCCGCCCTCGCCGGAGTTGGACCTGGCGCCGAGCCGGTTCATCGCGATCGCCAGCGTCTGGTGCGCCTCGGCCGAGATCGAGCCGTAGGACATCGCGCCGGTGGCGAACCGCTTCACGATGGACCCGACCGGCTCAACCTCAGAGATCGGCACCGGCGGACGCACCCCGGTGCGCAACTCGAACAGCCCGCGCAGGGTGGCGCCCTGCCGGTTCAACCGGTCGATCTCGGCGGTGTAGGCCGCGAACCGGTCGTAGCGCCGGGCCCGGGTGGCGTGCTGCAGCAGGAACACCGTCTCGGGGTTGAACAGGTGCAGCTCCCCCTCGCGGCGCCACGCGTACTCCCCGCCCACCTCCAGCCGGCGGTGAGCCCGGGCGACCGGGTTGGGCGGGAAGGCCCGCTCGTGCCGGGCGGCCACCTCGCCGGCGAGGGTGTCCAGACCGATCCCGCCGAGGCTGGAGCGGGTGCCGGGGAAGTAGCGCTCGACCAGCTCGTCGGACAGCCCGAAGGCCTGGAACACCTGGGCGCCGGTGTAGGAGGCGACCGTCGAGATGCCCATCTTCGACATCACCTTCAGCACCCCCTTGGACAGCGACTTCAGGTAGCGCTGGATGGCGGTGGCCGAATCCATCCCGGTGATCATGCCGGCCGAGATCAGGTCGTCGATCGTCTCGAAGGCCAGGTAGGGGTTCACCGCGGCGGCGCCGAAGCCGATCAGCAGCGCGATGTGGTGCACCTCGCGCGCCTCGCCGGTCTCGACCAGCAGGCCGACCTTGGTGCGCTGGCCGGTGCGCACCAGATGCCCGTGCACGGCCGAGGTCAGCAGCAGCGACGGGATCGGTGCGTGGTCGAGGTCGCAGTCGCGATCGGACAGGATCAGGATCCGAGCGCCGGCGTCGATAGCGGCGGTGCACTCGTCGCGCACCCGCTGCAGCGCCGCGGCCAGCGCCGGGCCGCCGCCGTGCACCCGGTAGCGGCCGTCGATCAGCGCGCACCGGAACCCGGGCAGGTCCCCGTCGGCGTTGACGTGCCAGATCTTGGCCAGGTCGTCGTTGTCGATCACCGGACGGGGCAGCACGAACTGGCGGCAGGAGGCCGGCGACGGATCGAGCAGGTTCTGCTCCGGGCCGATGGTGGCGGCCAGCGACGTCACCATCTCCTCCCGGATCGCGTCCAGCGGCGGGTTGGTGACCTGGGCGAACAGCTCGGCGAAGTAGTCGAACAGCAGCCGGGGACGCTGGCTCAGCACCGCCGGCGGGGTGTCGGTGCCCATCGAGCCCAGCGGCTCGACGCCGGTCTCGGCCATCGGCTTGAGGACGACCCGCAGCTCCTCCTCGGTGTAGCCGAACAGCTGCTGGCGCCGGGTCACCGATTCGTGGGTGTGCACCACGTGCTCGCGGTCGGGCAACGCGTCCAGGTGCAGCAGGCCGGTGTGCAGCCAGTCGCCGTACGGATGCTCGGCGGCCAGCGCGGCCTTGATCTCGGCGTCGTCGCGGATCTCGCCGGCGGCGGTGTCCACCAGGAACATCCGGCCCGGCTGCAGCCGGCCCTTGCCGACCACTGTCGCCGGGTCCAGCTCGATCACGCCCGCCTCGCTGGCCAGAATCACCAGGTCGTCGCTGGTGCGCCACCAGCGGCCCGGACGCAGGCCGTTGCGGTCGAGCACCGCACCGACCACGGTGCCGTCGGTGAAGCTGACGCAGGCCGGGCCGTCCCAGGGCTCCATCAGGGTCGAGTGGAAGGCGTAGAAGTCCCGGAGAGCGGACTCCATGGCTGGATCACTGCCGGGTCCCAAGCTCCCCCGGCCGGCGTTCTCCCACGCCTCCGGGATCATCATCAGCACCGCGTGCGGCAGGCTGCGCCCGCCCAGGTGCAGCAGCTCCAGCACCTCGTCGAAGGACGCCGAGTCCGAGCCGTCCGGGGTGCAGATCGGAAACAGCCGGGCCAGATCGTCGTCCGGTCCGGCGAGCAGGTCCGAGGCCAGCAGCGCCTGCCGGGCCTGCATCCAGTTGCGGTTGCCGCCGACGGTGTTGATCTCGCCGTTGTGCGCGATCAGCCGGAACGGCTGGGCCAGCGGCCAGGACGGGAAGGTGTTGGTCGAGAACCGGCTGTGCACCAGGGCGATCGCGCTGGCGAACCGCTCGTCGTGCAGGTCGGGGTAGAAGGTGGCCAGCTGGGCAGTGGTCAGCATGCCCTTGTAGGTCAGGGTGCGCGCCGACAGCGACGGGAAATAGAGTTGGTCGCCGACGACTGTGCCAGTGGCCACCCGGCGCTCGGCGACCTTGCGCAGCCCGAAGGCCAGCCGGTCCAGCTCGATGCCGTGCGCGCTGCCAGTGCCGGCTGCGCCTTCAGGGCAGACGAACAGCTGCTCGAAGGCCGGCATCACCGCCAGCGCGCTGGGGCCGACCCCGTCGGGTGCGATCGGGACCGGGCGCCAGCCCAGCACCCGCAGCCCCTCGGCGGCCGCGGTATCGGCCACCACCGCCTTGACCCGGTCCCGGGCGGCCTGGTCGGTGGGCAGGAACGCGATGCCGGTGGCGTAGCTGCCCGCGGCCGGCAACTCGAAGCCGGCCACCGCCCGCAGGAAGGCGTCCGGAACCGCGACGGTGATGCCGGCGCCGTCGCCGCTGGAGGGTTCGGCCCCGGCCGCGCCACGGTGGTCCATGTTGTGCAGCGCCGTCAGGGCCTTGCCGATCAGGGAGTGGCTGGGCCGGCCCCGCAGGTCGGCCAGGCAGGCCACCCCGCAGGAGTCGGTTTCGTGGCGCGGGTCGTACAGGCCCTGGGCGGTGGGCAGCGCGGAGAATTGCACGCCTGCTCCCCTTTCACGGGGGCCGCCGGCACGCCGGGGCCCTCAGCTGTCCGGTCGGCGAGGATCGCCTGATCCGTGTGGTCACTCGCGGGACAGCGTCGGCCCTGGATGGCCACCGCGCGGCTACCGCGGGTGGCGCGGCATCGGTGCGGTGGTGGTGCCGGCCCAGGTTACCGGCACGGCCGGGCCGAGCGCGAGCGCGTCCGGCGGTGGGGAACTTCACCGGGCCCGGGCGCAGTGGCACAGTGGAGCCATGGTGTACGTCAGCGAGTTCTTCTCCGCGGTCGCGGTCGGCGACGTGGACCTGGTGCGCCGGTTCCTCGACGAGGATCCGACCCTGCTGGCCAACCTCGGCCCGAATGGGGCCTCGGCGTCGCTGACCGCGCTGTACAACGGGCACGCCCCGCTGGCCGACGAGCTGGCCGCCCGCACCGGGCAGCTGTCGGTGTTCGAGGCGGCCGCCTTCGACGACACCGCCCGGCTGAACGAGCTGATCGCGGCCGGCCAGTGGGTGGTCAACTCCTGGAGCGCCGACGGCTGGCAGCCCCTGCACCTGGCCGCCTACTTCGGCCGCGCCGAGGCGGCCCGGATCCTGCTCGACGCCGAGGCGGACGTGGCCGAGCCGTCCCGCAACGAACTGGCGGTGCAGCCGCTGCACGCCGCCACCGCCAACAAGCACGCCGAACTGGTCTGGATCCTGATCGCCTCGGACGCCCCGGTGCATGCCCGCCAGCGCGGTGGCTGGACCCCGCTGCACTCGGCGGCGGCCAATGGGGACCTGGAGTCGGTGCGGGCCCTGCTGTCGGCCGGTGCCGACTCGGCGGCGGCCAACGACGACGGCCGGACGCCGATCGAGCTGGCCTCGCAGGAGACGGTCCGCGCGGCGCTGCTGGGCGGCAACGTTGGCTGAGGCATTGCCGCGCCTGGTCGCCCGGGCCCGCCGGCAGCCGTCGGCGATCCTGCTGGCCGTCCAGCTGCTCGGGGTGCTGATCTATCCCTACCTCGGCGAGTCCCGGACCGGCACCAGCGCGGTGTCGCTGTTCGGGTTGCTGGTGCTGGCACTGGCGGTCTGGTCGGTCGAGACCACCCCGTGGACGGTCTGGGTGTCGATCGTGCTGGGCATCCCGGCGGTGATCTTCACCGTCTGCCAGGTGGCCTCGGACGCCCGGGCCTGGCAGGCCTGGGGGTCGGCCTTCGAGGCGGCGTTCTACTTCTACGCCGCCGGCAGCCTGATCGCCTACATGCTGGCCGACCGGACCATCACCCGCGACGAGTTGTTCGCCGTCGGGGCCACCTTCACCCTGCTGGCCTGGGCCTTCGCCCACCTCTACACCGTCACCCAGGTGATCTGGCCGGGCTCGTTCGTGGCGGCGGTCGACTCCGGATCGCCGCGGACCTGGATGGAGCTGCTGTTCCTGAGCTTCACCACGCTGTCTTCTACAGGCCTGTCCGACGTGGTGCCGGTGCGACCGCACGCCCGCAGCTTCGTGATGATCGAGCAGATCGCCGGGCTCGCCTACGTGGCGATGATCGTGTCCTGGATGGTCGGGCTGACGGTGGCCCGGGCCCGGGCGCGCGCCGAGGCCGACAAGCTCAACTGAGGCCGCCGCCGCGGGTCTCAGCTGATGTTGGCGCCGATCAGGTGGCCGATGCCGTAGGTGATCGCGAAGGTCACCGCGCCGAGGGCCAACTGCCGCCCGCCGGCGTAGTACCAGGGCCGGGTGGTGAACCGGGCAGTGAGCGCACCGGTCACGAACAGCCCGACCAGGGTCAGGATCGCCGCCAGCCAGAGCACGTCGGCCCCGAACAGGAACGGCAGCAGCGGCAGCAGGGCGCCGAGGGAGAAGGACAGGAACGACGAGCCGGAGGCCACCCACGGGTTGGGCAGGTCGTGGATGTCGACGCCCAACTCCTCCTGGGCGTGGATCTGCAGGGCCTGCTTCGGGTCGACCGACAGCTGCTCGGCCACCAGTTGGGCAAGTTCGGGGTCCACGCCGCGGTCGATGTAGATCTGGGTCAGCTCGGCCAGTTCGGCCTTGGGGTTGTCCTCGAGCTCGCGGCGCTCGACCTCCACCTCGGCCCGCATCGACTCGTTCTGGCTGCGCACCGAGACGTACTCGCCGCTGCCCATCGAGAAGGCACCGGACAGCAGCCCGGCCACCCCGGCGATCATCACCGGACGGGCGCCGGAACTCGCCGCCGCCACCCCGGCGATCAGGCCGAAGTTCGAGACCAGCCCGTCCACCATGCCGAACACGGTCGGGCGCAGCCAGCCACCGGAGACCTCGCGGTGCTCGTGGCCGACGGCGTGCTCGGGGTCACCGACCGGATGGTGCGCCGTCGGCGCCGCCACTCGGGAGGCCGAGGCCGTTGGCGGATGCCGAGGGGTGGCTTTCGGCAGGCTGCTGGTCCTGGTCTGAGTCTATGGCGGTCTTGGACCGGCCCGCCGTCCGGCTCATCCTGACGATCTTCATTGAGATTGGTCGTCCGGGCGATCGAAACGTATGAAGATCGCTAGGGGGCAGGACGGGTCGCGGGCTGGTCCCCCGCCGTGCCGGCCGGCTGGTCCGGGTCGGGAGCGGCCTCGCTCGGGGCGGTGACCCCGCTCGGGTCAGCAGCTGCCCTGCTCGGTCCCGAGGCCGGGTCGGACGCAGGCTCGGACGCGGACTCGGCTGAGTCCGAAGCCACATCGGCAGCCAGGGCGTCGGTTGCGGTCTCGTCCGGGTCGGCATGCCGGTCCGGGGTCCCCGGCCCGGCGACGCTGCGCGGGCTGTGCCGGTTGCGGACGAACCAGGCCAGCGCGGCCAGGAACACCAGGATCGAGACCCAGCTGTTCACCCGCATCCCCAGGATCCGGTTGGCGTGGTCGTCGCGCAGCAGCTCGACGAAGAACCGGCCGAAGGTGTAGCCCATCACGTAGAGCGCCAGCACCTGCCAGCGCCCCAGCCGCCGCCGGTGGTCCAGCCACAGCAGCAGGGCGACGACCAGCAGGCTCCACAGCATCTCGTACAGGAAGGTCGGGTGGTAGTAGCCGAGCACCACGACCTGACCGGCGGCGTCCCGGCTGGCCTTGCCGGTCACCACGTCCAGATCGTGGATCTGCAGCTTCCATGGCAGGTCGGTGGCCCGGCCGTAGAGCTCGTTGTTGAACCAGTTGCCCCACCGGCCGATCGCCTGGGCCAGCAGCACGCCGGGCGCGGCGGCGTCGGCGAAGGCGGCGAAGTTCATCTGGTGCCGGCGGCAGCCGATCCAGGCCCCCAGCGCCCCCAGCGCGATCGCGCCCCAGATGCCGAGGCCGCCGTCCCAGATCTTGACCGCGTCCAGCGGGTGCTTGCCGCTGGCGAAGTACAGCTCCGGATCGGTGATCACGTGGTAGAGCCGGCCGCCGAGGATGCCGAACAGCACCGCCCAGCCGGCCACGTCGCCCACCTGGTGCCGGGCCCCACCCCGGGCCTGCCAGCGCCGGTCGGTCAGCCACAGCGCCACCAGGATGCCGGCCACGATGCACAGCGCGTACAGGTGGATCGAGAGCGGGCCGAGCTTCAGCACGCTCACCGTCGGGGACGGAATGGCCGCTTCGATGATCTGCACGCCCCACACGGTAGAGCAGTGGCCCCGCCCCGCCTGCCGTTGGCTACCGTGAAGCCATGCCCGCACAGACGACCGACGCCCTGGTAGTGACCCAGAACGGCGGCAGCGACATGCTGCGGATCCAGTCCCGCGAGGTCGCCGCGCCCGGCCCGGGCCAGCTGCTGGTGCAGGTCGCGGCCGCCGGGGTGAACTTCATCGACGTCTACCAGCGCGAGGGCGTCTACCCGGTGCCGACCCCGTTCGTGCTCGGCAGCGAGGGCGCCGGAATCGTGCTGGCGACCGGCGACGGGGTCAGTGTGGCGGCGCCGGGCGACCGGGTCTGCTGGTCCCAGACCCGGGGCAGCGCGGCCGGCCTGGTGCTGGTGCCCGAGTCCGACGCGGTCCCGGTTCCCGAGCCGGTCCCGCTGGAGCAGGCCGCGGCGGTGATGCTGCAGGGCATGACCGCGCACTACCTGGTCAACGACACCTATCCGGTGCGGGCCGGCGACACCGTGCTGGTGCACGCCGGGGCCGGCGGGGTCGGCCAGTTGCTGATCCAGCTGGCCAAGGCCAAGGACGCGACGGTGATCACCACCGTCTCGACTCGAGCGAAGGCGGACAAGGCCCGCGCGCTGGGTGCTGACCACGTGCTCAACTACACCGAGACCGACGACCTGGCCGCGGCGGTGCGCGAGCTGACCGGCGGCGAGGGCGTGGCGGCGGTCTACGACGGCGTCGGCAAGTCCACCTTCGACGCCTCGCTGGCGTCCCTGCGGATCCGCGGCACGCTGGCGGTGTTCGGCGGCGCCAGCGGCCAGGTGCCGCCGTTCGACCTGCAGCGGCTGAACTCCGGCGGCTCGCTGTTCGTGACCCGGCCGGCCCTGATCCACCACCTGCGCACCCGGCAGGAGCTGCTGACCCGGGCCGGCGCGGTGCTCGACGGCCTGGCCCTGGGCGGCCTGCGGGTCGAGATCGGCGGCCGGTACCCGCTGGCCGAGGCGGCACGGGCCTACGACGACCTGGAGAACCGCCGCAGCACCGGCAAGCTGCTGCTCGTCCCCTGAGGGTCGCCCGGACGAACGGGCCGCCGCCGGCCCGGTGGGTCTAGCGGGCGGTCCGGGGGGTGGCCGGGTGGGCCCCGGCGGTCACCAGGTCGGCCACCGCCTGCCGCGGGTTGCCCGAGGTCACCAGGCCCTCGCCGACCAGGACCGCGTCCGCGCCGGCCGCGGCATAGGTGATCAGGTCACGGGCGTCGCGGACGCCGGACTCGGCGACCTTGACGATCTCGCTGGGCAGTCCCGGCGCGATCCGCTCGAACACCGAGCGATCCACCTGCAGGGTCTTGAGGTTGCGCGCGTTCACGCCGATCACCCGGGCGCCGGCGTTCACCGCGCGGGATGCCTCGTCCTCGTCGTGCACCTCCACGATCGCGGTCATTCCCAGCGATTCGATCCGTTCGCGCAACCCGATCAGGGCGTTCTGCTCCAGCGCGGCGACGATCAGCAGCACCAGGTCCGCGCCGTGCGCCCGCGCCTCGTGCACCTGGTAGGAGCTGATCACGAAGTCCTTGCGCAGCACCGGGATGGAGACCGCGGCCCGGACCTGGTCCAGGTCGGCCAGCGATCCACCGAACCGGCGCTGTTCGGTCAGCACGCTGATCGCCCGGGCACCGCCGGCCTGGTACTGCCGGGCGAGCTCGGCCGGCGCGCCGATCTCGGCCAGCACGCCGCGGGACGGGCTGCGCCGCTTGACCTCGGCGATCACCGCCACCCCGGGCGCGCGCAGCGCCTGGTAGCCGTTCAGCGCCGGTGGGGCCGCCTTGGCGGCGGCGCGCATCTCGTCCAGGCTGATCTTGGCCTGACGGGCGGCGACATCGGCCTGGACACCGTGGAGGATGTCCTCGAGGGCGTTCACAGCTGCCTCCTCGTCTCGACCTGCCGCTGGTCCTGCTGCGGAGCGCGTGCATCAGGCCGGTCGTCGGGACTGTCCAGAACCGGCCCAGTCTCTGCCAAGATGCTAGTCATCGGGCACCGTCGGATCTTCACCGCGGTCCAGCCGGCGCCACGGATCGGGCGATTCGCCGGATTCGGCCGGGGCGGCGTACCGCGCCGACATGCCCAGCCGCCAGCGGCCGGCCCGCACCGCCACCACCAGGCCGCAGGCCACCAGCAGCCCGGCGGCCAGCAGGGTCAGGACGGGCCAGACCGGACGCTGGTGCAGCTCCAGCCGCCCCGAGCCCATGCCCAACCGGTCTCCCAGCAGCTCCGCCAGCCGGGCCGGACCGGGACGACCCA
>JAVEEO010000514.1 GCA_030840415.1 Pseudonocardiales bacterium
GGCAGCTTGGGCGGGCATGAGGTGGGTGGTGTCGATGACCTCGGCCTCGTCGTGCAGCCAGCCCCGGGCCGCTTCGGCGTAGGGCTCGAGGTATCCGAGGCGGAACTCGGAGGAACCGAGGAGCGTGTCCCCCTCGATGCGCCCGCGAAGGGTGTCGAGGTCGGCGTGGAGGACGAAGTGCCGTACCGGGATGCCATGGTGGGCGAGGCCCGTGCTGATCTCGCGCCAGTACTGCTCGACCAGAACCGTCATGGGCATCACCAGGGTGCCGCCGGTGTAGTCGAGTACGCGGCGGGCGGTCTCGACCACGAGCGGCCGCCACGGCGGCCAGTGCTGGAAGTTGTCGGTCTCGGGCAAGCCCGGCGTGATGTCCATGAGGGTCTCGCCGACCTTCTCGGCATCGAACACCCGTGAATCCGGGATCAACTGCTGCACGAGTG
Source organism: Pseudonocardiales bacterium (assembly GCA_030840415.1). GTDB lineage: Bacteria > Actinomycetota > Actinomycetes > Mycobacteriales > Jatrophihabitantaceae > Jatrophihabitans_A. The sequence continues at coordinate 441 of JAVEEO010000514.1, forward strand.
CACTGGTCGTGGTCTTGCCCGCCCCATGGGTTCCGTTGAGCCATACGATCACGGCACGCACGCTATCGCTCAGGCGCGCTCAGACCTGGCGGAACCAGCGCTCCTCGCTGAGGCCGCGCAGTTCGGCCAGCAGCGTCTCGCCGAGGGTCTTGGTGGCCCGGCGGTTGACCTCGGCGCCGGCAACCGCGCCGGCCAGGAACGGCGCCAGGCTGGTCGCGCTACGGCCGATCCTGCGCAGCACCTGGTTGCGCAGCTCACGCTTGGCGGCGGCACCGAAGGCCACCCCCAGGCCGGCACCACCGAGCTCGGGCGAGATCGCCCGGCGGCGCATCCACGACATCAGGTAGGCGCTGGCCCGCTCCGAGGTGGTGCCCCGGGCCGGACGGTCCATCAGCTCGTGCAACTCGGCGACCAGTTTCAGTTCGACCGCGGTGACGGTCAACATCTCGGCGGCCAGCTGAACCGGTGCTGCCAGCAGCATCGGCGGGCTGAGGAATTCCACGGCGGCCAGGCCGCCGGCTGCGGCGCCGAGGCCGGCAGTGGCCTTGGTGGCCTGCCGGATCAGCCGTTCGGCGATCTCGACGTCGCTCTGGCCGGGGTGCTGGCGGCGCAACGTGGCGACGTCGCGGAACGCGATCCGCGGAGCCAGCTCCACGATCAGATCCGCCAGCCACCGGCCGGCGGTCACGGCCCGGATACCGGAGGTCTTGGCGCTGCGGGTCAGGGCGGGAATCAGGGCCGCCAGCGCGCGCTGGCGGCTGCGCCGGTCCGCACCGCCCTCGTCCGGAGCCTCCGCCGCCTGGGCGACCAGGTCGGCTATCTCGTTCTGCGACATGCCCTCACCCTGCCACTACCGGCCCGAGGTCGCCGCACGGGCCGCCGCCACTGGGCAAGGCCCAGGCCGGGCCGGCGTTGCGATGGCACGCCGGGCAGCCGGTCGCCCTTCGATGGGGCGGCCGGCTGTCGTGGCACAGCCAGGGCTCAGGCGCAGTCCCGGCAGATCGGCTGACCGTTCTTCTCCCGGGCCAGCCGGCTCCGGTGATGCACCAGGAAGCAGCTGGAGCAGGTGAACTCGTCGTCCTGCTTGGGCAGCACCCGGACGGTGAGCTCCTCGCCGGACACGCTGGACAGGTCTGCACCCGGCAGTTCCAGCGACTCGGCCAGTTCGGTCTCGTCGACGTCGATCGAGCCCGACTGGGCCTCAGCCCGGCGAGCCTTCAGTTCTTCGAGGGAATCCTCGTTCAGTTCGTCTACATCCCCACGGCGGGGCGCGTCGTAATCGGTGGCCACTACCTGTCAACTCCTCGATCAAATTCCAAGCGCGTACGATCCGGCTGTCTGGACCACCCGCGGCGGACAACCGCCCCGCTGGCGCGGAACGGTATCGCGTCACGCCTGCGCTCCAACGACCGGGCAGGCCTCACCATTCCCGAAGTCGATCCAGCTAGGCTGGCGGCGCACAGACGGCGTATCGGCAGGAGGTGGATGACGGACTATGTCCGTTGCGACCCGGCGGCGTCCGTTGCCCGCACTGGCCTTCCTCCTTGCCCTGAGCATTCTGACCGGCATCGTGTGGTGGCGGGTGTTGCATCGTGCCGAACCCAGCGGAACGGCGAGCAGCCCCAGCCAGTCGCAGTCGGCCCGGTGCACCCCGGGCAGCCGGGCGGTCAAGCTGCCGACTCCGGCCTCGGTCACGGTCACGGTGCTCAACGGGGCCGGCCGCGAGCAGTTGGCCAGTACGGTCAGCACCCAGCTCAAGGGCAGGGGATTCACCATCGGCACCCCGGGCAATGCCCCTGCCCTGTCCGGCGTCGCGGAGATCCGGTTCGGTACCGCCGGCCGGCCCGGCGCGACCCTGCTGAGCTACTACCTGCCCGGCGCCAAGCTGGCTTCGGCCAGTCGCCGGGACGCCAAGGTCGAGGTGGTGCTGGGGTCCGGATTCCGGGCGCTGGCCAGCCCCGCCACCGTCAGTCGGGCGGTCGCCAACGCCAGCAAGTCCTGCTGAGGCTTCGTCCGGGCCCGGCAGCGGCCGGCTGAGGTCCGGGCCCGGCAGCGGTCAGCCGATGTCGGCCACCCCGATCGCGGTGAGCAGGTCGAAGAACTCCTCGGCCCGGGCGGGATGCGCCCCGGCGACCAGGGCGGTGCCCGCCGGCCGGCCCCGCAGCCCCGAGGTGGCCACCCCGGCCTCGGTGGCGATCAGCAGGCCGGCGGCGAAGTCCCACTCGCCCAGCGGGCCCTCGTAGTACATGTCCACCCGGCCGGCGGCCAGCGCGCAGAGGTCCAGCGCTGCCGATCCCAGCCGGCGCAGGTTGCCCACCCGGGCCAGCAGCCTCCCCACCGCCGCTCCCTGGCGCGCCCGGCGATCCGGGTCGTAGCTGAAACCGGTGGCGACCACCGCCTGCTCCAGCGGCACCGACCGCGGCCCGGTCAGCCGCTGGTCGCCGAGGAACGCGCCATGCCCGGCGGCCGCCCGGAACACCTCGCCCGACGACGGGTTGAGCACGCACCCGGCCACCGTCCGGCCCTGCACCTGGGCGGCGATCGAGACCGCGAACTGGGGCAGGCCGAGCAGGTAGTTGACCGTGCCGTCGATCGGGTCGAGCACCCACCGGACCGCTGAATCGGCCGGCCCGGCGGTCCCCGCCTCCTCGCCGAGGATCGAGTCGGCCGGCCGCAGCCGGGCCAGCGCCACCCGCAGGAACTCCTCGACCGCGTGGTCGGCGTCGGTGACCACGTCGGTGGCCGAGCTCTTGGTGGCCACCGACAGCCCGGCAGCCCGGTGCCGCAACATCAGCTCCCCCGCCCGGCCGGCCAGTTCCACCGCCAGCTCGGCCAGCTCCACCGGATCGACTGCCGAGCCCGGGACGGCTGGTCCCCCGACCCCTGTTGAGACCGCCGGTCCGGCCGCTGGTTCGATTCCCCGTCCAGCCGCTGGGTCGTCCTGGGTCATCCACTGCCTCCGGTCCACCGGGGCACCTGTCGTCCACAGCCATCGATCGTCTGCGGACTTCCGGCACCCGATCCCGATATGGTTTGGAAGTAGCCACCCTAGCCAGCGGAGGAATCATGACCGCGCCAGTGTCAGACCCACCCCCGGCCCAGCTCGATGCGGCGTTCGGCATCGACATCGGCGGCAGCGGCATCAAGGGCGCCGTCGTCGACACCGTGACCGGTCAGCTGCGAACCCAGCGGGTCCGCATCGCGACCCCCAAGGTCTCGACTCCGGACAACGTCGCCGAGGTGGTGGTTGAGCTGGTCACCAAGGCGAACTGGACGGGCCCGGTCGGCGCCACCTTCCCGGCGGTGATCAAGAGCGGGGTGGCACGCTCGGCGGCCAACGTCGACCCGTCCTGGATCGGCACCGACGTCGACGCGGTGTTCTCCAAGGCCACCGGCCTCGAGGTGACCGTCCTCAACGACGCCGATGCGGCGGGGCTGGCCGAGGTCCGGTTCGGCGCGGCCAAGGGGGTGGCCGGCGTGGTCATCCTGCTCACTTTCGGCACCGGCATCGGCAGTGGCATCTTCCTCAACGGCCAGTTGGTTCCCAACTCCGAGCTCGGCCACCTCGAACTCGACGGCCACGACGCCGAGTCGCGGGCGGCGGCCTCGGTCAAGGACAAGCAGAAGATGTCGTACAAGCAGTGGGCCAAGCGGGTGCAGGCCTATATGGCGCACGTCGAGCGGCTGTTCTCCCCCGACCTGTTCATCGTCGGCGGCGGGGTCAGCAAGGACGCCGACCGCTGGGTGCCGCTGCTGAAGCTGCAGACGCCGGTGCGGCCGGCCCAGTTGCTCAACAACGCCGGCATCGTGGGTGCGGCGATGGCGGCTGCCGAGCGCTGAATCCGCCTGCTCTGGCTACAATGGGCAGCGCGGGCATGGCACCAATGAAGGCATCGACGTCGCAGCTGCTCAGTCGATGAACCCCAGCGGCTGGCTGACCCCACCTCCCCGCATCGCGGTTCGAGCC
>JAVEEO010000010.1 GCA_030840415.1 Pseudonocardiales bacterium
GAACGAGTTCTACTCGCTGATCCTCGACGACTCGATGGCCTATTCCTCGGCCTACTACGCCGATCCCGCCGCGACGCTGCCGCAGGCACAACGGGCCAAGCTGGACCTGATCTGCCGCAAGCTGGGACTGCGGCCGGGCATGCGGCTGCTCGATGTCGGCTGCGGCTGGGGTTCGTTGAGCCTGCACGCGGCCGAGCACTTCGGGGTGCGGGTGCTCGGGGTGACCCTGTCGGCCCAGCAGCACGACTTCATCGGCAAGCGGATCGCCGAGCGCAACCTCGGTGACCGGGTCGAGGTCCGGGTGCAGGACTACCGCGAATTGCGCGAGCCGGCCTTCGACGCGGTGAGCTCGATCGAGATGGGCGAGCACGTCGGCGAGCACAACTACCCGGTCTATGCCGGCATCCTGTTCGACCAGCTGCGACCCGGTGGCCGGCTGCTGCTGCAGCAGATGTCGCGGCGCGCGGACGCCGCTCCCGGCGGTGGCCCGTTCATCGAGAACTACATCGCCCCCGACATGCACATGCGCCCGCTGAACGACACGCTCGGCTTCCTGGAACGGGCCGGCTTCGAGATCCGCGAGGTCCAGGCGCTGCGGGAGCACTACGTCCGTACCGTGGCCGACTGGCTGGCAACGTTCGAGGAGCACTACCGCGACGCGGTGGCCATGGTCGGCGAGGAAGTGGCCCGGGTGTGGCGGCTCTACCTGGTTGGCGGCGGCCTGAGCTTCTCCGAGGGGCGGATGGGCGTCGAGCAGGTGCTGGCGGTGCGGCCCTCGCCCACCGGCGAGTCGGCGATGCCGCTGACCCCGGACTGGGCTGCGACCGGGTGAGCCGTCCCCTGACCGGCACCGTGGCGGTGTCCGCTGCGCACGGCTTCGCCGGCAGCGCGTTCGCGGGCACCGTGGTGCTGGCGGCGGCCGCGGTACTCGCGGTGCTGCTGATCACCTACCTGGCCAGTCGGCGGGCCGGCCGGCACAGCGTGATCGACACCGCCTGGGGACTGCTGTTCTGCGCGGTCGCGGTGGTGGCCTTCAGCCGCTCGGCCGCTCACGGCGACGGGGGCCGCCGGCTGCTGCTGCTGGCCATGACGCTGCTGTGGGGCCTGCGGTTGGCGGTGCGGATCGGCCGGCGCAGCGCCGGCAAGGGCGAGGACCCACGCTATGCCGCGCTGCTGCGAAACCGCGGCACGCTGCAGACCCTGGCGCTGGTCTACGGCCTGCAGGGCGTGCTGGTGCTGCTGGTGTCCGCGCCCATCCTGGTCGGCTCGTTCGAGCGGGGCGGTCTCGGCTGGCTGGCGATCGTCGGGGCACTCGTGTGGACCATCGGCCTGCTGTTCGAGGCGGTCGGCGACTGGCAGCTGGATCGCTACCAGCGCGACAAGGCCGCCGGAGTCGAGGTCGGGCCGGTGCTGGACGGCGGGCTGTGGCGCTACACCCGGCACCCCAACTACTTCGGCGACGCCTGCGTATGGCTGGGAATCTTCTGTGTATCGGCCGAACGGTGGCCGGGCGTGCTGACTGTTTTCGCCCCGGTGATCATGGTCTACCTGCTCGCCTTCGGCTCGGGAAAGCGGCTCCTGGAACGCTCCATGGCAGGCCGGCCGGGCTATCGGGACTACATGGCGCGCACCTCCGGGTTCGTGCCCTGGCCGCCGCGGCACCGCTCGGCACGCCCGTCCGACACACCCTGAGGCCGCCGGCGACGATTAGGGACGGCAAACCGCCCAGCCGTACACTCGCAGGCGATGTCTTCCTCATTCCTCGACCACGTCCGCGGCTCGTGGCGCATCCTGGTCAAAGAAGTCGCGGCGTTCGGCATGGTCGGAGCGGTCGGCTTCGTCATCGACCTGGCGCTGTTCAACTTCTTCTTCGAAGACGGCCAGATCGTGGCCAAGTCGATCTCGACCACGGTCGCCACCGCGGTCACCTACGTCGGCAACCGCAACCTGTCGTTCTCGCACCGGGCCCGCAGCAAGCTGGGCCGGGAAGCCGGTTACTTCTTCCTGATCAACCTGGTTGCCCTGCTGGTCGCCCTGGTCATCATCGGGATCTTCTCCTACCCGCTGCACTTCAAGCACCACGTGTTGGTGATGAACGTGGTGAACCTGTTCACCATCGGTCTCGGCACGATCTTCCGGTTCTGGGCGTACAAGCGGTTCGTGTTCCTGCACCCGGATCGGGTCGCCGCCGGGCTGCCCGACCGCGATCCCAACGACCCGAACGATGCCGAAGCCGACGGCGAGGACCCGGAGACGGTGCTCAGCGCCGGTTGAGTTCGGCTCAGCCGGGCCCGAGATAGCTCCAGCGCCCGTCCTGGCGCACGAACCTGCTGTTCTCGCTCAGCCTGCCGGGTACCCCGGCCCGCAGGTAGCGCGCGGTGAAGGCCACCGTTGCGGTGGCTTCCAGCAGGCCGCCGCCACTCTGGCCGGTGATGTGCAGGGCCGTCCAGCTGATCGAGGGGTCGACAAGCGGCCCGGTCGGCCGGGTCGAGGGATGCCAGGTCGCGGCCAGGAACCGTTCGTCCCCGCGCGCGAAGGCGCTGTACCGGGCGCGCATCAGGGTGACCGCGGTGGGCGGCGCTACCTCGCCGCGGTGGTACCTGCCGCAGCAGGACTGGTAGGACTCGCCGGAACCGCAGGGGCAGCTGGTCACAGCTCATTGTGCAGGTGTTGCCGGCGCCGGCCACCGGCCGAGGACGCCGGCCCGGAAACGATGGTGACTGCAAGATCCACATTGACATAATCGAACAATTGTTCGAACATTGAGCAGTGACCGCGGCCAGCTTCCAGCATCATCCGGAAGCGGAGTTCAGCGCCGATCAGGACGCCGACTACCACCCTGACTCCCACCCTGCTTACGACGACCCCGTCTACGACATCGCCTACGACATCACCTACGACAATGGCCACGATCTGGCGGCCGATCAGTTCGACGACAGCGACGGGGCCTATGCGGTCGCCGAGCCCGATCCGTTTGACCAGCCGCCGGCGGTGGCGCTCCGCCGGCCGGCGCTGCGGCCCGCCCTGCGCGCCGAGCTGAATGCCCAGCGGGCCGGTGCCATCACCACCCTGACCACGCCGGCGCTGCCACCGTTGCCGGTGCCGATCGGGCTGGGGCAGTTGCTGCCGGACGGCCTGCGCCGGGGCAGCACCGTCGCGATCACCTCTTCGGTGTCGCTGCTGCTCGCCCTGCTCGGGCCGGCCTCGGCAGCCGGTGCCTGGACCGCGATGGTCGGCATGCCGGCGATCAGCGCCGAAGCCGCCGTCGAGGCCGGCATCGCGCTGGAGCGGCTGGCGATCATCAGTCCGCCGAGCAACGGTCCCGCGGAACCGGGCACCGACCGGGCGAGGGAGGATCGCAGCGACGCAGGAGCGAGGACCGGACCGAGTTGGAACCCAGCGAGGGAGGATCGCAGCGACGCAGGAGCGAGGACCGGACCGAGTTCGCAACTCGACCGGTACTGGAGCGGGCCGTCCTGGGCCACCGCGGTCGGCGCGGTGCTGGTCGCCGTGGACGTGGTGGTCGCCGGGCCGGGCGGGGTGAGCAACGGCGACGCCCGCCGGTTGACCGCCCGGGCCC
>JAVEEO010000039.1 GCA_030840415.1 Pseudonocardiales bacterium
AGCGTGAGCGTGGTTGCCCGCTAGCGGTCACCTGGCGTCGCGGGAGCCGTACCCAGCGTGTTCCATCCGCCTCACCAGTCATTGAACCACGTCCAATAACCGGCCCCGACCGGCGTTTCGGCGACAGCCGCTATCGACCAGGGCAGCTGATCGCGCTTTCGCGGGAACCATTGCCGGCGCCGCCGGCGGTCAGGTCGTGCCCGACCAATCGGGCGAGCGTCGTCGGGTCGACCGGCACGAGGAACGGACGCCAGCCCCACCACAGGTCGGTGGGACTGGCGTCCGTTCCTCGTGCTCCTCGGCCTAGTCGCGGGCAGCGCCGTTGCTGGCCGGCCGTGGCTGCCCACCGGCGGTCGAGATCAGCTCGAAGTTCGCCAGCGCCGCACGCAGCGCCTCCGGCACCCGGGTGGGCTTGGTGTCGGTATTCGGCCCGCGCATGCACGCGATCCGCTGTCGTCCGCGAGCGACCAACACCTCCAGGTCGTCGCGAAGCCGAACGTAGTCGAAGGCGAAACCAATCTGGGTCTGGGTCAGGTCCTCCAGTCGCATCCTGATCGAGAGTTCGTCGAAGGCGCCGATCTCCACCAGGAACTCACACTCGACCTTCAGCGTGAACAACTTGAGGTCGTCGCGCAGATCCTCCAACACCGCCGGCGCCCGATCCCGCAGGAACATCTCGCGGCACCGGCCCTGCCATCTCAGATAGTTGACGTAGTAGACGTTGCCGACCAGGTTCGTCTCCTCGAACCCGACCAGATGCCGGTATTCGTAGTACTTCTCCATACTCAGCTCTCGCCTTCTGCCAACATCGTGAACATCACCGGGTCCTGCACGTCGCGCACCGTGGTGGCAAATGTTGCGATGTGCGCATTGCCCGACCGCAGGTTCACCCAGTGCTCGCCCGCCGGTTCGCCGACCGTGATCGGCTCGATCCGGGCCCGGCCCACCTTGCGCAGGCACTCCACCGCACCCCAGACCCGGGTCGCGGCCAGCGACAGCTCCTCCTCACGCTCGGCGGCCAGCAATTGCGCCAGGGCGAACGGTTCGGGGCCGAGCAGGTCGGCCCAGTCCTGGTCGGACCTGCTGTTGACCACTTCCACATCGCAGCTGACCGGACGATCGCCACCTGCCACCGCGAAGGTCAATCCCGCTGCGTGCGAGGACGAAACCTCGACTCCGCCCCCAACCTCGGGTTTGCCGTCCGGCCGGTAGCGCACCGTTGCGGGCCGGCCCAACGCCCAGCCCAGTGCCTTCGCGGTCTGTTCCCGTCGAGCGGCCTGGCCGTGGGCGGGGTGGGAACCGTCCGGCACCACCGCGCACCGCAGGCTGATCCCGGCCAGGGCCGGCTCGGTTCGCCGCTCCAGGTAGGGGCCGAGCAGGCCGGCGAGCCAGGGGCCGGTGCCGTCCTGCTTGCGAACGGCCTGCAACCGCAGGCCCTCCCACCGCTCGACCAGCTTGCCCGCTGGATCGCGGACGTCGAGGTCGTAGAGGTAGGTGTCGCCGTCGCGCTGGCGTTCCACCGCGTGCAGGATGACCTTGTCGTTCTCCATCACGCTGCCGCGGTCAGCCAGGTACAGCCGTTGGATGCCCGCGGGCAGCAGGGTCGCGTCCGGAACGCAGCACTGGATCGTGTGCATCAACGCATCCCGGGTGCCCGGGTCGGCCAGCACCAGGTCCTGGGGGAGGACGCCGGCGAACCAGTCCGCCTTGGCCTGATTCCCGATCTCGGCCGTACAGCTCTTGGCCGCCAGTTGCTGGTAGCCCAGCAGCCGCTGGAACCGGTCGCCCTGGAACAGCACCGGGCCATACAGGTCCCGGGCCGGGTCCAGCGGTAGCAACTCCCGCGGCTCGCCGGGACTGGTCGTCTCGGTCAGGCTCAGCGAGTACCGCAGGGTAGCCCGGAAGTGATCGGCCTGGAAGCCGGTGTCACTGCAGCGGATGACCGCCTCGACGTCGCCGTCGCCGTTGACCAGCGCTGCGATCCGGATGGTCGTCTGGCCCTCGGGCGGCACCACGATCGGCCGCAGGAACTCCACGTCGGTGAGCACCGGTGGCCGCTCGTTGCCGGTCAGGGCAAAGCCGGCCTGTGCCATCGCCTCCATGCCCAGCACGGCGGGGAACAGCAGGTCCCCGTCGAGCAGGTGATCGGGAAGGTAGAGGTCGGCGTCGGCCGACAGGTCGGCGTCGGCCACCAGTTCGATGCCGGGGTAGTGCACCTGGGTCCGGTCCAGGAACCGCAGCAGCGGGATCTCTCGCTGTTCCAGGGTGATCGTCGGCAGGCCGTCCGCGCGGCCCATCACCACCATGGCGGTGGGTGCGTCCGGATCGGTAAGCACCCGGTTGAGCATCTCGATGCCCTCCTCGGTCCGGATCGGTGAGATGCCCTCCCGCATCAGCGACTCCAGAACTCCCAGCCGCTCGCCCATGCCCGAGCCCGACCACACCGACCACTCCAACGCCACACACCGGCAGTCGGGGTAGTCCTCGGCAACCCGGTAGGTCAGGTCGGTCAGCCAGTCATTGGCCGTGGCGTAGTCCGCCTCGCCCCGCAGCCCCGCCCGGCCGATGATGCTGCCGAACGTGACCAGCAGTCGCAGCGAACCGGGGTCGGTCGCCGCGAGCACCGCCTCCAACCCGCCGATCTTGGGCGCCAGGGTGCGCTCGAAGGCGGATTGGTCAAGGTTGAGCAGGGAGTTCGGCTCGTTGCGGCCCGCGCCGTGCAGGACCCCGGTAACGGGTCCGAGCGTGCCGCGGATCTGCTCGACCGCTGCCTTGACCTCATCGGCGGAGGTGACGTCGGCCCGGACGTAGCCGAAGCGCACACCCATTGCCGTCATCCGCTCCAGGTTGGCGGCAAGCTCGGCATCGCTGTCCGGACTGGACCTGCCCAGCAGACCGATCGCGGCGCCGGTGCCGTGAGCCAGCGAGAGCGCGCACTCGGCAGTGATCCCCTTGCCGCCGCCGGTCACCAGCAGTACGTCCTGCGGTCCCAGTGGTGCCTGCCCGCCGCCGGCCAGCTGCAGCGGACGCAGCACCGGAACCCGGCGAGCCCCGTCGGAGTCGTAACCGACCTCGCTGAAGTCGCCGGTGGCGGCGACGTCGGAGACGATGCGACGCACCGCGGCCGTCACCTGGTCGGCTGCCAGCTCCACCGGCAGCGGCAGGGTGATGACCGTGGTGGCAACCGCCGGCGCCTCGAGGCGGAGCGT
>JAVEEO010000087.1 GCA_030840415.1 Pseudonocardiales bacterium
TGAGGTCACTCGGGCCGGCATCGAGGCGCACTTAACTGCCACCGAGTTCGAGCTGCTTCGCTACCTCATGCGCAACGAGCGGGTCGTCCTGTCCAAGACACAGATTCTCGACCGGGTGTGGAAGTACGACTTCCAGGGCCAGTCCAACATCGTCGAGCTCTACATCGGCTACCTGCGCAAGAAGATCGACCACGTCGAGCCCAAGCTGATCCACACGGTCCGGGGCGCCGGCTACGTGGTCAAGGCACCGCGGGGGTGAGCCTGAGCAGCAACGGGACACGGGGCGGGCCGCCCGGTCAGGCTCACCCGCACCAGCCGTCCCGCTGGCTGCCACGCACGCTCAGCGCCCGGCTGGTGATCGGCGTGGTCGGGCTGCTGCTGGTGGTGGTCACCATCACCAGCGCCACCACCTACTTCCTGCTGCGGCCGTTCCTGCTGCAGCGGCTGGACCAGCAGCTCAACAGCGTGGCGTCGGGCAACGCGACCAGCGTCCGGCAGTGCATCGTCTCCGGCAGCCCCTGTTCGATCGGGGTGCCCAGCGGTGGCCGGGCCGCCCAGCCGACCACCCCGCAGCGGGAGTGGATCGTCGGCTACGACTCCGACGGCAACGTCGTCATCAACGTCACCGCCAACATCGCCTCGCTGTCCCAGCTCATCCTCTCCGACCGGCAGCGCATCGACACGATGGCCGACCCGGCCAAGGTCCGCACCATCGCCACCAACGGCCTGCGGCTGCGGGTGACCGCCCGGCAGTTCCCGTTCGGCGAGGACACCATCACCGTGGTCACCGGCCTGTCGATGGAGGAGGTCGACCACACCCTGCAACGGCTGCTCGTCCTGGAGCTGGCGGTCGGCGCGGGTGCGGTGCTGCTGGCCGCGGGGCTGACCAGCTGGGGCGTCCGGGCCGGGTTGCGCCCGCTCACCCGGGTCACCCGGACGGCGCAGGAGGTCACCGCGGAGCTGTCGGCGGCGGGCTCCGGCCTGGACCGGCGGGTGCCCGGCGCCGACCCGACCACCGAGGTCGGCAAGGTGGCCTCGTCGGTGAACACCCTGTTGCAGGCGGTGGAAACCCAGTTCGCGGCCCGGCTGCGCAGCGAGGAACGGATGCGCCAGTTCCTGGCCGACGCCTCGCACGAGCTGCGCACCCCGCTCACCTCGATCCGCGGCTACGCCGAGCTGGCCCGGCTGCAGGGCCGCGCCACCGACTCCCCGGACGACTCGATGCACCGGATCGAGGTCGAGGGCACCCGGATGTCGCGGCTGGTCGAGGACCTGCTGGTGCTGGCCCGCGGCGACCAGGAGTCAGCGCTGCAGCATGAGCCGGTGGAGGTCGACAAGCTGCTCGCCGAGGCGGCCGCCGCGGTGTCGGCGGCCCACCCGGACCGGGAGTTGAGCATCGCCGGTTCCGGCGGCGCGGTGCTGGTCGGCGATCGCGACCAGCTGCTGCGGGTACTGATCAACCTGGCCACCAACGCCGCGGTACATACCCGCGAGGGCCCGATCCGGCTGGAGGCGATCCGCGGCCGGACGCCGGCCGGCGAGGCGGTGGCGCTGCGGGTGATCGACACCGGCCCCGGCCTGCCGCCGGAGGAGGCCGCGCACGTCTTCGAGCGGTTCTGGCGGGCCGACAAGGCGCGCAGCCGGGCCAAGGGCGGCAGTGGCCTGGGCATGGCGATCGTCGCCCAGATCGTGGCCGCGCACGGCGGTTACGTGCAGTTCGACTCCTCGGTGCAGGCCGGCACCGTGGTCACCGTCACGCTGCCGCTGCAACCGCCCCCTCCAGCGGCCTGAGATCGCCGGTCGGCGGGGCAGCGGCCGGGCGGTGGCTCGGCGGCGCCGCGGCGCACGGCAGAATCGGGGGATGCCCGCACCGCGTTCGCTCCCGTCCGGCGGCCTGGACCCACGGATCGCCGACCGGCTCAAGCGCGACGCCGCCGGTCTGGTGGCCGCGGTGGTCCAACAGCACGACACCGGTGAGGTGCTGATGCTCGGCTGGATGGACGACGAGGCCCTGCACCGCTCGCTGACCAGCGGCCGGGTCACCTTCTGGTCGCGATCCCGTCAGGAGTATTGGCGCAAAGGCGATATTTCGGGCAATGTGCAGTACGTGCGATCCATCGCGCTGGACTGTGACGGCGACGCCCTGCTGGTCCGAGTGGACCAGGTCGGGCCGGCCTGCCACACCGGTGCCCGCAGCTGTTTCGACGCAGGCCTGCTCGATGCCGTGCCCGGGGCGGCCCGATGACGGGCATCGGCCGGGCCGAGCTGGCTGAGCTGGCCGCGACCCACCGGCTGGTCCCGCTGACCCGCACCCTGTTCGCCGACGCCGAGACCCCGGTGGGGGTCTACCGCAAGCTCAGCGGCGGCCGTCCGGGCACTTTCCTGCTCGAATCGGCGGAGCCTGGAGCGTCCTTCTCTCGTTGGTCCTTCGTGGGGGTCAACGCGATCGCGACCCTGACCGCCGACGGCGGGCAGGCCCGCTGGGACGGTGAGCCACCGCCCGGGCTGCCGGCCGGCGGCGATCCGCTGGAGCTGCTGGCCGCCGCCTGGCGCGCGGTACGCGGCCCGCGCCTGCCCGGCCTGCCGCCGCTGACCGGCGGATTCGTCGGCTACCTGGGCTACGACGTGGTGCGCCGGATCGAGACGCTGCCCGAGATCGCGCCGGACGAGCTGGGCCTGCCGGAGCTGATGATGCTGCTGGTGACCGACCTCGCGGCGGTGGACCACCACAGCTGCAGCGTCACGCTGATCGCCAACGCGGTCCTGCATCCGCGGATGTCCGGCGCCGAGCTGGACGCCGCGTACGCCGATGCCCAGCGCCGGCTCGACGCGATGGCCCGCGACCTGGCCGCGCCCACCGAGTCGACGGTGGTGCCGATGGTGTCGGTGCCGCCGAAGCAGGCCCGCTCCCGCACCGCGCCGGGCGATTTCGAGGCAGCCGTCGAGCAGTGCCTGGAGGCGATCCGGGCCGGCGAGGTGTTCCAGATCCTGCCCGGCCAGCGCTTCGTCACCGAGACCGACGCCGACGCCTTCGACGTCTACCGGGCGCTGCGCACGCTGAACCCGTCGCCCTACCTGTACTACCTGCACTTCGCCGACTTCGACATCGTCGGTTCCAGCCCGGAGGCGCTGGTGACGGTGTCCGGCGACTGCGCCACCATCCACCCGATCGCCGGCACCCGGCCGCGCGGCGCCGACGCGCCGGCCGATGCCGCGCTGGTGGCCGAACTGCTGGCCGATCCGAAGGAGCGTGCCGAGCACGTGATGCTGGTCGACCTGGCCCGCAACGACCTGGGCCGGATCTGCCGGCCGGGCTCGGTGCAGGTGGTCGAGTTCGGCGTGATCGAGCGCTACAGCCACGTCTGGCACATCGTCTCCACCGTCACCGGGACGGTCCAGGCGGGCAAGGACGCCTTCGACGTGTTCACCGCGGTGTTCCCGCACGGCACCGTCTCCGGGGCTCCCAAGGTGCGCGCGATGCAGCTGCTGGAGGAGATCGAACCGGTCCGACGGGGCATCTACGCCGGCGGTGTCGGCTACTTCGACTCCGCCGGTGACATGGACCTGGCGATCGCCATCCGGACCGCGGTGATGGTCGGCGGCACCGCCTACGTCCAGGCCGGTGCGGGGGTGGTGGCCGACTCGGTTCCGGCCAACGAGGAGGCCGAGACCCGCAACAAGGCACGCGCGGTGCTGCAGGCGATCGCCACCGCCGAGACCCTCAAGACATGACGCCGCAGATGCTGACGGGACGAGATCCGGTGGCGCGCCCCGCGGCGAGCCGGCGCGAGCCGGCCGCGGTGCTGGGACTGGCCGCGCTGGCGGCGGCGGCGATCCTGATAACCGCCGGCCGGCCCTGGCTGGCGGTCACGGTGCCGCGACGGCCGCCGTTCGGGCCGCTGCGGGTGCCGCTGACCGGCCATGCCCAGTACCCGGCGCTCACCGGGCTGGCGGTGGTGGCACTGCTGTGCGTGGTGCTGGTGCTGGTGACCGGGCCGGTGGTGCGGCGGGTGCTGGGCGTCCTGCTGGTGCCGGCCGGCGGCTGGGCCGCCGGGTACGCCGTTTCCGGC
>JAVEEO010000136.1 GCA_030840415.1 Pseudonocardiales bacterium
GCGGATCGGGACCTCCAGCGCCTTCACCGAATCCGGTTCGGGGGTGTCGCTGGACGGCACCGCGCTGCAGTTGCCCTACGACGTGCTGGCGATCGGGGATCCCAAGACGCTGGAGACCGCCCTCAACATCCAGGGCGGGGTCGTCAACACCGTGCACGCCGCCGGCGGTGAGATCGAGATCACCGAGCAGCCGGTTGTCAGCATCACCGTCACCAGAGCGGTTCCGACACCCCGGTACGCCACCCCGACAGGTAAGTGATCACCGCGGGATGACCCGGTAAGGTCGCGCGCACCGCGCCTGGCGCGGGCCGGTACCGGGTGCCGCCGCCGGAGCAGCCGGAGTTCTACCCTGACGTCGACGAGATGAGAAGGACATGGCAGAGATTCCACCTGACCTGCGCTACACCACCGACCACGAATGGGCCAAGGTGGTCAGCGGCAACACCGTCCGGGTCGGCATCACCGACTACGCGCAGAACTCGCTCGGCGACATCGTGTTCGTGTCGGTGCACGGCCTGGACGCGGCGGTGGAATCCGGTGACACCTTCGGCGAGGTCGAGTCGACCAAGAGCGTCTCCGACCTCTACGCCCCGGTCGCGGGTTCGGTGGTGACCCGCAACGAGGCGCTGGACGACAACCCCGACCTGGTCAACACCGACCCCTATGGCGCGGGCTGGATCGCCGAGATCGAGGTCGCCGACGTGGCGGTGCTGGACTCGCTGCTCGACGCCGAGGGCTACGGCCAGGTCACCGCCGAGTGAACCTCCACCTCGCGTTGACCCTTTACCTTCCGGCAAACTAGGCTCGACGGCACCGGCGACCGGATCTGTTCGACCGGAACCACCGTCGTCAGGCAAGCACGAAGAAAGGGCGTCCCCGGCGTGTTCTGCACCGCGTGTGGCACCGAGAATTCCGCTGACAGTCGATTCTGCGCGCAGTGCGGTGCCCAGCTGGCGGGCGCCAACCAGCCCGTGGCCGGCCGGCCGAGCGGCCCGGACGTGACCTCGATCCTGTCTGCCGGGTTCGCCCCGGTCAGCACCGACAGCGACGAGTTCTCGCCCGAGGCCCACCAGCGCGCCATCGACGCGCTGGCTCCGGGCTCGGCCCTGCTGGTGGTCAAGCGCGGCCCCAACGCCGGCAGCCGGTTCCTGCTCGACCAGGACGTCACGACCGCCGGGCGGCACCCGGACAGCGACATCTTCCTCGACGACGTCACGGTCTCGCGCCGGCATGTCGAGTTCCGCCGCGACGGTGCCGGCTTCACCGTGCACGACGTGGGCAGCCTGAACGGCACCTACGTCAACCGGGAGCGGATCGACTCGGCGACCCTGGCCGGCGGCGACGAGGTGCAGATCGGAAAGTTCCGGCTGGTCTACCTGAACTCGCCGAGCCGCGGTGGAGCAGGTTCGTGAACGCCGCCAGCCTGCCGGCCCGCGGAACGCTGTCGATCGGCGAGGTGCTGGCCCAGCTGCGCGCCGATTTCCCGGACGTGACGATCTCCAAGATCCGCTTCCTGGAGGACCAGGGGCTGGTGCAGCCGGACCGCACCCCGTCGGGCTACCGCAAGTTCTCCGGCTCTGACGTCGCCCGGCTGAAGTACGTGCTCAGCCAGCAGCGTGACCACTACCTGCCGCTGCGGGTCATCAAGGACCAGCTCGAGGCCATCGACCGTGGTCATGGCCACGGCTCGCTGCCGGCCGGCCCGGTGCCGCGGGCGGCGCATCCCGCCATCGTCGACAACGCCCCGACGCCCGAGCACTTCCGGTCCTCGGCCGCGGCGATGCGGCTGAGCCGCGAGGAACTGCTCAACACCGCCGGGCTGCGGCCCGCCCAGCTGTCCGAGCTCGAGCAGTACGGCCTGATCAGCCAGCGGGCCGGTGGTTACTACGACGACGACGCGCTGGCGATCGCCCGGGTGGTGGCCGAGATGGCCCGGTTCGGCATCGAGGGACGGCACCTGCGCGGCTTCAAGTCCGCCGCCGACCGCGAGGTGGGGCTGTTCGGCCAGGTCGCGGGACCGATGGCCAAGCAGCGCAGCGGTGACGGCCGGGCCCGCGCCGAGGAGACGGTGCGCGAGCTCGCGGCGCTGTCGGTGCGCCTGCACGCCGCGCTGGTCCAGATTGGGCTGCGCGAGATCGTCGGCTGACGCCGAGACCGGCTACGCTCGACAGGGTCAGTCAGGTTCGGTATTCGACAGCAGAGGAAGGCCGCCAGATGACCCTGCATCCGCTTCAGGTTGTCGGCGTTCGGGTCGAGCTGCCCGCCAACCAGCCGGTGGTCCTGCTCAAGGAGTCCGCGGGCGCCCGCTACCTGCCGATCTGGATCGGCGCGGTGGAGGCCTCGGCCATCGCCTTCGAGCAGCAGGGAGTGCAGCCCCCGCGGCCGATGACCCACGACCTGCTCAAGGACGTGATCGGCGCGCTGGGCGGCAAGCTCAAGCAGGTGTCGATCACCGAGCTGCGCGACGACGTGTTCTACGCCGAGCTGCAGTTCGCCGACGGCACCACGGTCAGCGCCCGGCCCTCCGACGCGATCGCGTTGGCACTGCGCACCAACACCCCGATCGTCGGGGACGAGAGCGTGCTGGCCGCCGCCGGGATCTCGATACCCGAAGAGGACGAGGACGAGGTGGAGCGGTTTCGCGAGTTCCTGGACACCATCTCCGCCGACGACTTCGCCGGCTCCGAAGGCGACGAACCGCCGGCCCAGCCCGGCACCGGATCCACCTGAAAAGTCTGTACCTGAACTCGACGGTTACTTTTTCGGAGCGATCCGGCGAGGCGGATTGACCGGTGCAGCCACCGCGGCATACCGTCGACGAATACCCACGGTGCAATTCGGTGGGTACCGCGCCCGGTTCACCTCGAACCGGAGGCGGCTCACCGGGGATCGCAGCTATGCGCGGCAGGTAGGAGATCGACGTGCTGGACCATACGCCCGAGCAGGGTGAGTTGTTCTCCCAGCCGGGTATCGGCTCCGACGACTCGGTCGGCTACCGGGGCCCGACGGCCTGTGCCGCGGCCGGTATCACCTACCGCCAGCTCGACTACTGGGCCCGCACCGAACTGGTGGTGCCCTCGGTCCGCTCGGCGGCAGGCTCCGGCAGCCAGCGGCTCTACTCGTTCAAGGACATCCTGGTTCTGAAGGTGGTCAAGCGACTGCTCGACACCGGGGTCTCGCTGCAGAACATCCGGCTGGCGGTGGACGCGCTGCGCGAGCGCGGCGTCGACGACCTGGCCCGGATCACCCTGCTCTCCGACGGCACCACGGTCTATGAGTGCACCTCCTCCGAAGAGGTGGTCGACCTGCTGCGGGGCGGCCAGGGCGTGTTCGGGATCGCGGTCAGCGGCGCGCTGCGCGAGCTGGCCGGCTCGCTGGCGACCCTGCCGTCCGAGCGCACCGACGGCGCGGTGCCCACCGAAACCGCCGCCGACGAATTGGCCCGGCGCCGGCAGCGGCGCACCGCCACCGCCTAGCAGCGCCAGAGTCGTTCGCGGCGTCCGGGCTGGTACCGTGACGGTTACCGCAACGCGCACGGGAGAGTCCGTCCAGCCAGTTCAGGACGGCGCCGAAGGGGCAATTTCCCCGCCAACCTCTCAGGCTGCAGGA
Source organism: Pseudonocardiales bacterium (assembly GCA_030840415.1). GTDB lineage: Bacteria > Actinomycetota > Actinomycetes > Mycobacteriales > Jatrophihabitantaceae > Jatrophihabitans_A. Next base: position 3,610 of record JAVEEO010000136.1, read on the forward strand.
CCGTGCGTGCAGGTAGCTCTGAAGGGCGCCAGCCTGACAGAGGGGGAGTGGTCCGGTCATACCCTCCGGGCTGCTTCGGCCCTGTCTGACGTTGGAGTGCCGCATGAATCCCGCTGCCAGTGACACGAATGTCGTCGTTCCGGCCCTGACCCCGTTCTCGGACCGGCACATCGGGGTGACCCGGCCCGCCGACCAGGCGGTGATGCTGAAGGCCCTGGGCTTCGCCACCCTGGACGAGCTGCTCGATGCCGCGATCCCGCAGAGCATCCGGACCACCCTGGAACTGGCGCTGCCGCCGGCCGCGTCCGAGGCCGAGGTGGCCGCCGAGTTGCGGGCGCTGGCCGCCCGCAACACCGTGCGGGCCTCGATGATCGGGCTGGGCTACTACGACACCGTCACGCCGCCGGTGATCCGCCGCAACGTGCTGGAGAGCCCCGCCTGGTACACCGCGTACACGCCGTACCAGCCCGAGATCAGCCAGGGCCGGCTCGAGGCGCTGCTGAACTTCCAGACCATGGTCGAGGACCTGACCGGGCTGCCGACTGCTGGCGCCTCGCTGCTGGACGAGTCGACCGCGGCGGCCGAGGCGATGGCGCTGGCTCACCGCACCTCGGCCGCGGCCAAGAAGGGCGCCGACACCTTCCTGATCGACGCCGACGTGCTGCCCCAGACCATCGACGTGGTCCGCACCCGGGCCACCGCGCTCGGCCTGCGGGTGCTGGTGGCCGAGCTCCACGCATCCGACGGCCTGCCGTCCGAGCTCGCCGACGGGGCGGTGTTCGGTGTGTTGCTGCAGTACCCGGGTGCCTCCGGCCGGGTACGGGACCTGCGGCCGCTGATCGAGGCGGCGCACGCCGCGGGTGCACTGGCCGCGGTGGCCGCCGACCTGCTGGCCCTGACGCTGCTGGTGCCGCCCGGCGAGCTCGGTGCCGACATGGCGGTGGGCACCTCGCAGCGCTTCGGGGTGCCGCTGGGCTTCGGCGGCCCGCACGCCGGCTACCTCTCGACCCGGGCCGGCCTGGAGCGCCAGCTGCCTGGCCGGCTGGTGGGAGTCTCGGTGGACGCCGAGGGCCGGCCGGCCTACCGGCTGGCGCTGCAGACCCGCGAGCAGCACATCCGGCGCGAGAAGGCGACCTCCAACATTTGCACCGCCCAGGTGCTGCTGGCGGTGATGGCCTCGATGTACGCGGTCTACCACGGCCCGACCGGACTGCGGGCGATCGCTGCCAACGTGCACGCGCGGGCCGCCCGGCTGGCCGCCGCCCTGCGAGCCGGCGGCATCGAGGTGCTGACCGAGGAGTTCTTCGACACGGTGACCGTCCGGGTTGCCGGCCGGGCCGGTGAGGTGCTGGCCGCTGCCGACGAGCGGGGCGTCAACCTGCGGCTGATCGATGCCGACCACCTCGGGATTGCCTGCGACGAGGCCACCACCGACCGGGTGCTCGGCGAGGTGCTGGCCGCCTTCGGGGTGACGGCGCCGCTGCCCGACGGTGCGCCCGCGGCGTTGCCCGCCCCGCTGCGCCGCGAGTCGGACTACCTGAGCCACCCGGTGTTCAACTCCCACCACTCCGAGACCGCCATGCTGCGCTACCTGCGCCGGCTGTCGG
>JAVEEO010000094.1 GCA_030840415.1 Pseudonocardiales bacterium
TCGCTCCCGCCGCAGCACCGACACCGTTGATGACCTGTCGCAGCGCCTTCGCGGTGCGGCCGTTGCGGCCGATCACCCGGCCGAGGTCGTCGGGGTGCACCCGGACCTCGAGCCGGCGACCGCGCCGGTTGTCGATCAGGTCGACCACCACGTCGTCCGGGTGGTCGACGATGCCGCGCACCAGGTGTTCGAGGGCCTCTTCGAGCACTTAGCTACCCGCCTCGGCGGGCGCCTCGCCGGCGGCGTCGGCAGCCGGAGCCACCTCGGCAGCAGGAGCGGCGTCGGCAGCGGGAGCCGCCTCGGCGGCCGGAGCCGCGTCAGCCTGCTCGCGGCGCGGTGCGGCCTTCTTGCGCGGCGTGGTGGCCTCGGCGGCGGGCTCGCCGTCGGACTCCTTGAGCGCGGCGTCGAAGCGGGCCCGCTTGTCGGGCTTCGGCTCGGCCACCTTCATCGGCGGCGGGGCCGGCAGGCCCTTGAACTTCTGCCAGTCGCCGGTCACCTTCAGGATCGCGGTGACGGCCTCGGTGGGCTGGGCGCCGACGCCGAGCCAGTAGGCGGCACGCTCGGCGTCGATGCGGATCACCGACGGGTCGTTCTTCGGGTGGTACTCGCCGATGGTCTCGATGGACCGGCCGTCGCGCTTGGTGCGGGCATCTGCGACGACGACGCGGTAGTGCGGCTCACGCATCTTGCCGACGCGGGTGAGCTTGATCTTGGTTGCCACGGGTGTCGTTCACTCCAGTATGTGCAGGGACGGGCCAGAGCGCCGGTGGGTGGGGAACACCGCGGCGGATAGTCCTATGGACTGGCCGGCGATCGGTGAGAGGGTCCGCTCGCAGGCCGGTACTCAACCAGTCATTCTGCCAGACGTGGCGACGCCGGCCGACGCCCGGCTCGGCACCGCCACAGTGACCGCCACAGTGACGCCTCAGTGACGGGCTCGGCCCGGGGTCAGGGACCGGCCGCGACGAAGTAGCCGTAGGCGTCCTCGAGGACCTGCGAGGCGCCGAACCGGTCGATCGTGCTAAAGGCCGGCGGTGCCGAAGCGGTACCGGCGGACAGGGTGGCGATCGCGGCGTTGGGCACCACCCGGCCGGTGGTGAAGTCCATGTTGGAGGCATGCGGTGCCGCGGCGCCCTTGGGATAGATCGACAGGTAACCGTTGCCGGCGGCGATCGCGGTCAGCCCGACCCACAGGCCGCTGACGTCGTAGGGCACGCCATACAGGCCGCCGGCGTCCAGGGTGATGGTCGCGTTGGCCGTCATCGGCGCGTAGCGACCGCCGTTGCCGGTGCGGGTGTCGGCGATCCGCCGCGGGTTGGGCAGCGTGACGAACCGGGCGCTGGCGCTCGGGCTGAAGTAGCCGACGATGTCGATCATCGCGTCGGTGCTGGCGTAGCGGTTGACCACCACGAACTTGCGGTTGACCAGCGGCACCGCCACCAGGTTGGACCGCGAGTACTGGCGGTAGTCCACCGAGGCGACCGCCGGCGAGGCGCTCGGATAGGCGGTCAGGTAGCCGCCCGCGGTCTGGTTCAGCGCGGTCATGTTGACCACCGCCACCGTTGCGTCGGCCGGCACTCCGCCGGGAGCGGCGTCGACCGTGACGCTCTGGTTGGGCACCAGCTTGGCCACCTTCGAGATCCCGGTCGGGACCCGGGTGTCGAGCAGCCGGTGCGAGGGCAGCGCGACGTAACCGAGGCCGCCGGTGTCCGACGGTGCACCGAAGTAGCCCAGCACGGTGATCAGCGCGTGGGTCGGCGCGGCGGCGTTGCGCAGCAGGAACCCGTGGCTGGAGTTGAGCTTGACGATCGCGGTGACGGTGGCGTTGGCGTCCTTGCCGTTGAGGTTGAGCGTGGAGTTGCCGCCGAAGACCTTGCTGTACACCGAGAGGTAGGTGCCGCCCTGGGCACCGGTGCCGGACAGGCTGATCACCACCGAGGTGGCCGCCGGCGGCACCGCGTTGGTGCCGGTACTGGGTACCGGCACGGCCACCGCGGTACCGGCGCCGAGCAGCCCGGCGCGGACGCCGAGGCCGGTACGGGTGTCGACGATCCGGTTCGGGCTGGCGAACGGGAAGTACTGCGAACCCTGCTCGGCCTGGATGCCGGTCGGGGCGCCGAGTTGCAGCAGCCCGTGGCCGGCGGCGTTGGTGGGCGGATTGCCCTGCGGGTTGGCGCGCCGCTGGAGGAAGGCCTCGAGCTCGGAGGCGTCCATCGCCGGGTTGGCGGCCGCGACCAGGGCAGCGGCACCGGCCACGTGCGGGGCGGCGGCCGAGGTGCCGTAGAAACCGGTGGTGCCGGGGATCACGTTGCCCTGGTCGTCGTACTGCGAGGACTCCTCCGCGGCGATGTTGGACGACACGCCGTCGAAGCCGAGCAGGTCCGGCTTGACCCGGCCGTCGGTGGTCGGACCGCGCGAGGAGAACGGCTCCAGGCTGTTGTCGCCCCGGAACGCCGCGCCGACGGCGAGCGCCCAGGACGAGCTGGCCGGCTCCAGGATGCTGCCGGCGGCGGCCCGGGCCGGGTCGTCGGAACTGAGGTAGGACGCGGAGACGTCGCCGCCGTAGTACAGGTTGTAGTGCAGCGCCGGGGTGTGCGGTTCGACCAGCACCACCACGTCGAAGTACCGGATGCCGTGCACGCCGCCGGTGTAGTACGGATCGCCCGGCAGGTTGCTGATCGCCAGGTCCAGCACCGGCGGGTCGCCGGGGGCGTGGTCGAGGTAGCGGGTCGCTCCGAGTTGGACGTTGCTGTCGTTGTACATGCTGATCGCCAGCGTCACCGGCAGCGACGAGGCCGGCCACTGGTCCCAGCTCAGCACCACGTCACCGGTGTAGCCGGGATCCAGGGCGACCTCGTCGGCCTGGCTGGTCGAGCTCTGCAGGTCGACCAGGCTGTCGGAGTTGGTGTCGACCAGGCTGCCCGACCAGTGGTCCTGGGCGCCGTTGCCACTGGACTGGATCCACAGCACGCCCGCCTCACGGGCCGTGCGGACCGCTCGTTCGGACGAGGTGGACGGGCCGTAGCCGTCGCCCCGCGTCTCGGCGGTGAAGACCAGCGAGCTGTTCACGATCTTGATACCGGCGGCGACCGCCTGGCTGGCCGCCGAGGCGAAGCCGACGTTGTCGTCGATGCAGAACAGGTAGAGGGTGGCCCGTGGTGCCATCTGGTGCACCACCTCGCTGACCGCGGTGCCGTGCGGGGTCAGGCTGTCGTCCGCGCACTGGTTCTGCGACGGGGTGCCGGCGTAGACGATGTTCACCGGGTTGCCGGTGATCGGATCGTCGAAGTTGCCGGCGTCGATCTCGGCCTGCAGGCCCTCGAAGCCGACGTCGACGATGCCCACCTTGACGCCGAGGCCGCCCTGACCGACGCCGCCGGTGCTCTGGTCGCCGCTGGCAGCCCAGTTCTGGGCGCCGGAGGCGGCCACCCCTTCACTGGTGCTCTGCGGCATCGGCCGGACGGCCGGTGCCACCAGGTTGATCCCCGGCCGGCCGGCCAGCTCACGCAGCCTGGCCGGTGCCAGCAGCACGGTGCTCGCCCCGCCGTGGCTGGCCAGCACCCGGGCGCCGACCGATCGGGCGGCCGCGACCGCCGACGGGCCGGTCACGGTGACCTCGACCCGGCCGTCGCGCTCGAGCCGGACGCTGGAGCCGGTGTCCGGCGCGCCCGGCACGCCGGCGAGCCGGTTGAGCTGCGGCGAGAGGTGCTCGACCGCCGGCCGGGGCGGGTCGGCCCGGT
>JAVEEO010000168.1 GCA_030840415.1 Pseudonocardiales bacterium
TGGGCCCGAACACCTATGTGTTCGACCCGTCGATGCCGCTGAGCGAGATCCAGCAGACGGTCGACGCGGTCGCGGCCCAGCAGATCGCCAACCAGTTCGGCAGCCAGCGCTATGCGTTGCTGTTCAAGCCGGGCAGCTACGGCACGGCCGCCCACCCGCTGAACTTCGCGGTGGGCTACTACACCGACGTCGCCGGCCTCGGGGCAACTCCCGACGACGTGGTGATCAACGGCTCGGTCTACGTCCGCAACCAGTGCGACAGCAGTGGCTGCATCGCCCTGAACAACTTCTGGCGATCGCTGTCCAACCTCACCATCAACGCCACCAATCCCGATTTCGGTTGCTACACCGGCGAGTTCTGGGCAGTTTCGCAGGCCGCGCCGATGCGGCGGGTGCACGTCAACGGGCTCACCACGCTGATGGACTATTGCACCGGCCCGTCCTTCGCCAGCGGTGGGTTCATCGCGGACTCGAAGTTCGACGGCACCGTGGTCAACGGTTCGCAGCAGCAGTTCTACGTCCGCAACAGTGCGTTGACCAGTTGGAGCAACGGGGTGTGGAACCAGGTCTTCTCCGGAGTGACGGGCGCCCCGGCCCAGTGCTTCCCGGCGCAGCCGAGCTGTGGTGGTCCCTACACGACACTGGCCACCACTCCGGCCAGCCGCGAGAAGCCGTACCTGTACGTCGACGGCAGCGGGCAGTACCGGGTGTTCGTCCCGGCGGCCCGATACGACTCCGCGGGGACCAGTTGGTCGACCGGCGCCACCGTGGGGCGCTCGATCCCACTGTCGGACTTCTTCATCGCCAAGCCCTCGGACTCGGTCAGCACGATCAACAGCCAGCTGGCCCGGGGCCGCAACCTGCTGCTGACGCCCGGGGTGTACGACGTCGACCAGACGATCAAGGTCAAGCGGGCCGACACCGTCGTCCTGGGCCTGGGCTTCGCCACGCTCACCGCGACCAACGGCGCCGTGGCGATGAGCGTCGCGGACGTGCCCGGCGTCGACATCGCCGGCCTGTTGATCGACGCGGGCAGCGTCAACTCGCCGGCCCTGCTGCGCATCGGCACCGGGCACGCGTCCGCCGGTGCCGCTCGTGACCACAACGGCTGGAGCGACCCGGCGGATCCGACCGCCCTGCAGGACGTGTTCTTCCGCGTCGGCGGCCCGCACCTGGGCAAGGCGAGCGTCAGCCTCGAGGTGAACAGCGACCACGTGGTGCTCGACGACATCTGGGCATGGCGTGCCGACCATGGCACCGGCGTCGGCTGGACCCAGAACACCGCCGACACCGGGGTGATCGTCAACGGCGACCACGTGAGTGCCACCGGCCTGTTCGTCGAGCACTACCAGAAGTTCCAGGTGATCTGGAACGGCAAGTACGGCTCGGATGTCTTCTTCCAGAGCGAGCTGCCCTATGACGTGCCGAACCAGGCCGCGTGGATGTCCTCGCCGACGACGCTCGGCTACGCGGCCTTCAAGGTCACGGAGTCGGCCGAGCACTTCACCGGCTACGGCATGGGCACCTACAGCTTCTTCAACCAGGGGGTGGACATCTTTGCCGCGCACGCCTACGAGGTGCCGACCGATGCCGACGTGCGCCTGCACGACCTGCTGACGATCTTCCTCGATCCGGCCAACGGCAAGGGCGGCATCCTCAACGTCGTCAACGACACCGGCGGTCCGTCCACCATTGCCAACCCGGACGTCCCGGTCACCGTGGTGGACTACCCGTAGCCCGCGAGCGCGGTTCGGCCATCGCCAGCAGGCAGGAGGACCGCATGCGCGCCAGCCGCATCACGGCCAACCTTCGGGTGGCCGACCTCGATGCAGCGAAGGGCTTCTACCGCGATTTCCTCGGACTGAGTACCGAGGAGTTCAACCTGGGGTGGGTAGCCCGCTACACCTCTCCCGACAGTGGGGTGAACCTCCAGCTGGTGACGCGCGATGCGAGTGCCCCCGAGGACTCGGTGATCTCCGTGCACACCGATGACGTCGAAGGTGCATATCTCCAGGCCCAGGAGCTCGGCTTGGAGATAGTGCACCCGCTCACCACCGAGGCCTGGGGCGTGCGGCGGTTCTTCGTCCGCGCGCCCGACGGCAACGTGATCAACATCGTCCAGCACCGGGACTGAAACGCGGGCTACCGCGCATCGCCGGGGGCCGGCGGTTCGAGCAGCACGACGGGGAGCTGGCGGGAAGTGCGCTCCTGGTAACCGGCGTAGTTGCGGTATCGGGCCGTGATCAGCGGCCAGATCCTGGCGCGCTCGTCGGCAGTGGCGATTCGGGCGTGCATCGGACGCTCGGGCTGGCCACCACCCTGACCCGCACTGCCGGATTGTCGCGCAGGTTCAGAAACCAGGCGGGATGGACGTCGTCACCGCCCCGGGAGGCGACCACCGCATAGGTGTCGCCCTCTGCCACGGCGAGGTGAGCAGGACCGAACGCGGTGCGCCACTCCGGCGGCCGATGGTGGTCAGTTCCAGCGTGGGCATCCCACCGAAGCTGGCGCCCAGCCGGCCGCCGGTGAGCGTGAGAAGGGCACGGTGCAGGCCGTTCATGGTCTTGAGGAAGCGATCGCTGGGCATGGCCGAACCCTAGACCCGCGATTGTCCGCCGGACAGTGGCGGATCACCCAGCACCGGCTACTAATACTCGCTCGACGGTGGGTTGACCTGGCGACCGTTGACGACCACGGCGTCGGGCTCGGACCTGGCCGGCACGATCACCGGGCTCACCCCGGGCACCCAGTACCCGGTCACGCTCCGGGTCGTCAATGCCGTCGGTGCGGTACGGCGGTCGAGGTCACCCACGTGACCACGGTGCCGGCCACTCAAACGGCTCCGACCGCGACGCCGGGACGGGCCTCGGCCCTGGTGACCTGGCCGAAGTCCGGCACCGGCCGACTTGGAAGTGGGCTCGCACAACCTGGTGGCCTCCGCCCTCGACCTTGCCCGTAAGACTCACCTGATCCGGATGCCGGATGCCGGTCGCCGGGTCGGGTAGTGGTACCGGTGCCGACGTCGGCGAGGGATCGGCGGGCGGGTCGTTGCCCAACACCGGCGTCCAACTCGGGCGGCTGGCGATCTGGACCGGCCTGATCACCGGAGCTGGTTTCATGTTTGATCGCGAGCGGCCGTCGCCGTCGGTTCACGCCGGCGGAGTAGCTCGCGCTGGTTCGGCCGATAGTCCCACGAAGAGCGAGAAGGACCGCCTCCAGGGATCACCGGCCGTCCCGGCACCGAAGACAACCAGTCCGACGGCGGTCCTGCGTCGACGCGGCGAACCTACACGATCAGCCTTGCCGGGACGGGCGTTCGCTCCGTGGTGGCGCGGTTGGCGCCGATGGTGCGGCTTCGCCGGCCTGCACAACCCGACCTCCAACGACAGGACCCGCGAACTGCTCGGCTGGGAGCCGACTCACCCCGGCTGGGTCGAGGAGGTGCAGACCGGCCACTACTTCGGCTGATCGGTCTCGGGCATTCCGGACCCAGCGGTGGCCCCGAGCGGTATCGTCTGGTATGGAATCGCCGGAAGTGGAGGCACTGTGAAGGCACGTCGTGCTGGTGGGTTGATAGTGCGGGTCGTGCTGGTCGCGGCTGTGTCATATCCGTTGACCGCCGCGACGACAAGCGATTCGTCGCGATACGCGGATTACCTCACGCCTGGAGCGGCATCCGAGTTGTGCTCGGCGGGGTCCGAGCCAACCGGCGGATGGGTCTGCTGGTACCCCCTGGTGGGGACCGCGCCGCTTCCGGACGACCCACCCGGCTAGGCAGGTTGATTCGCCGATCTCACCGGCCGATGGCCGCCGCCGTCACGGCCCGCCGCGCCAGTGATCGATGCGGTGGTGATCCGGGGTGAACCCGTGTTTGACGCCCCACAGCACCGCCTGGGTGCGGCTGGTGACGTCGATCTTGCGGTAGACCGAGCGGATGTAGGACTTGATGGTGTTGGGGCTCAGGAAGGTCATCGCGGCGACCTCGGCATTGCTCTTGCCCTGCGTGATCAGCGCCAGGACTTCGGCCTCGCGGTCGGTCAGGCCCTCGTGCCGGCCGGGCCAGTCGAGGTTGGCGGCCGACCGGGTCCGCTTGGACGATTCGCTGATGACCGTCTCGCCGGCATGGATCGCCTCCAGCGCGTCGACCAGCTCGCGGGCCGGCAAGCGCTTGGACAGGTAGCCGTCCGCACCGCGCCGGCGGGCGCTCTCGATCAGCTCCGGAGCGAAGTTCCAGGTGTAGACCACGACGCGTTTGGCGCGTGAGCTGCGCACCAGCACCTCGATCTCCTCGTGATCGGCCTCCGGCTGGGCGAACGAGTCGTACAGCGCGATGTCGACGGTGTCGGACAGCGGCTCGTTCGCGTCGATCTCGGCGACCAGGACCCGGTCGCGATAGGGGTAGAGCATGCTGGCCACCCCCGTCAGCACCACGTCGTAGTCGTCGACCAGTGCGATCAGGATCGGGGCCAGTCCGGTTGCCATGAGCGCAACGTTAACCCTCCCTAGGGGTGTACTGCATCAGCCCTAGGGGTGGTTCTGTGGAGACATCGGGTCGCCGCAGACCTTCGGCAGCCCGTCCCGACACGACCTGGTCGTGTCCCATCGAAAGGACAACACCATGCTCGGTCTGATCATCACGTTGATCATCGTCGGCCTCATCGCAGGCGCGATTGCGCGTCTGCTGGTTCCCGGCCGGCAGGACATCGGCATCGCCGCGACGATCGTGCTCGGCATCGTCGGCTCGTTCATCGGCGGCTTCATCGGCTACCTGCTGTTCCACAAGGACTCCGCGGACGGCTTCTTCCAGCCGTCCGGGCTGATCGGCTCGATCATCGGTGCCGTGATCGCGCTGCTGATCTACACCCGGATGGGCAGCCGGCACACCGTCCGCCACTAGACCTTCGTGAGGGGCGCCGCACCTTGTCCCCGGGTGCGGCGCCCGTGGCGGGCGCTACCGGATGGCTGTTACACCCAATGACTCCGCAGCCTCGGCCAGCCGGCGGTCGAAGGTCAACATCTCGACGGCGCCGAGGCTGATCGCCGCGGACAGATGGATCGCGTCGAGGGATCGCAGGTTCGGTGGGCCTATCGTACGCGCCCGCTGCATCACGACCGGGGTGAGCGGGTGGCGCGCAATACCAGTGCACGCAGTGCGAAGCACCTCGCTGACATCCGGGACGCCGGCTCGCGAGATTGCGCGTGCGACCTCCACCCAGGCCAGTTCGGAGCTGGCGATCAGGTCACCGGCGGTGCTCCGTTCGCGCAGGATCGCAAGAACCTGCGGGGACTCATCTTCGATGAAGACGCGCTTGAGCAGCGCGCTCGTGTCCACGTAGAGGCCGGTCAACGATCCTCGCGGTCGAGCAGGTCCAACGATCGTGTGCCGCGCGGCAACCTCAGAGTCGGCTCGATGTTGCAAAAGGGGTCGGGCGCCTCGACGGTGCCAGCTCGGACGGCAAGCTCCAGGGGGGTCGACGCCGACGTCATTCCGAGCTCCCTGGCCAGCGCCTCCCGAACGATCTCCTGCTGGGATGTGCCTCGCCGGGCGGCCTCCTCGCGCAAGGCGGCAGCCAGCCCCTCGCTGAGGCGCAGGTTGGTGCTCACATCGCCACGGTACCACTGGTGACGCATAGTGGTACCACTCGGCAAGCCTGAAGTCATCGGTGGTTTTGGGTAGCGTGGCGCTTGTCAAGCCTTGGGTGCACCGTGGGGGCGTCGGTAGATGAGTGGCGAGATCGAACTGATCAGTGACGGCGACGGGATCGCGGTCATCGGAGACCAGTCTGCCGTTGACCTGTTCCTCGAGTCCGAAGGTTTGCCTTCCAGGGACCTGGGCTTGT
>JAVEEO010000177.1 GCA_030840415.1 Pseudonocardiales bacterium
GCGAGCCGGCCGATCTCGGGGGCCTGCATCAGGCCGTGCCCGGAGAACCCGCAGGCGTTCACCCAGCCCGGCGCGGCGGGATCCGCTCCGAGGATGCCGTGATGGTCGGGGGTGTTCTCGTAGGTGCCGGCCCAGCAGCCGGTCCGGTCCAGCGGAAGCTCGGCCAGCCAGGGAAAGCGCTGCTCGGCCCGCTCCAGCACCGATTCCATCCACGGCCAGTCGATGCTGGTGTCGTAGCCGTCAGGCTGGTCGAGCCGGGCCGCGCCGAACAGCAGGCGCGAGCCGTCGGTCCGGACGTAGACGCCGGTGCCCAGGTCCACGGTCATCGGCACCGCGGCGGGCAGGGCGTGCGGGGCCGAGGAGTAGATGTTGCGGCGCGAGTGCACGACCGGGACGTCCAGGCCGGCGAGCGCGGCGAGTTCGCCGGCCCAGCCGCCGGCGGCGTTGACCAGGTGGGTGGCGGTGATCCGGCGCTGCCCGGCCAGCACCTGCCAGTGCCCGGCCCCGGAGGTGGTGATGGCGCTGATCCGGTGGCCGAACAGCACCCGGGCACCGCACCGGCGGGCCAGTTCCAGGTAGGCCGCGGTGGCCAGATGCGGGTCGACCACCCCGTCGGCGGGGCCCCAGGTCGCTCCGCCGAGGCCGGTGGTGGCGAACGGCGTGATGCGGCCCGCCGCGTCCAGGCCGAGCAGCTCGACCGGCACGCCGTGCGCGCGTTGCAGCTCGACCGCCGCCAGTTGGGTGTCCCAGGCATGCTCGGGAACCAGGAACAGGTATCCGCTCGGCCGGTAGCCGACGTCCACCCCGTGTCGGGCGGGAAACCCGCGGAAGGCCTGGATGCTGCGCCAGGACAGTTCGATGTTGAGGTCGTCGGCCCACTGGGCCCGGACGGAGGCGAAGGAGCGCCCGGTACTGCCCTGGGCCGGCCCGCCGAACGCCTCGGCGACCACGACCCGCACTCCCCTGCTGGCGAGGTGGTAGGCGGTGCTCGCGCCGATGGCTCCGGCCCCGACGACCAGGACGTCGGTGCTGATCTCCTCGTGCACGCTGGCTCCCGGGGTCGCGGTCGGCGGTGACCGCCCCGACGCTAGGAGTTGCTCGGCGGGCGTGCTTCGCGTCCGGATCGGAAGTACCGCGCGTGCCCTTCGACACCTGTCGAGCCGGCACCTGCCATGAGCGACTCCGGCATTCAGGTTGCGGCGTTGCGGTAGGCCCACAGCCGCAACGCCAGGTGCAGGTCGTCGCGGTCCGCGCCGGTCTTGAGGTTCACACCGGTGACAACTTCGATGCGTTCGATCCGGTAGTACAGCGTGGTGCGGTGGATGTGCAGCCGCTGCGCGGTCCGCGCCACGTCGCCACCGGCGTCGAGCAGGGCGCGAGCGGTCAGCAGCAGGTCGGCGCGGCCCGGCGCGGCCAACGCCGGCGCGCCCGGGTGCACGTCGGCCACGGCCAGTTCGTCCGGCGCGTTGACGATCAGGTGCCAGCCGCCCAGGGCGTCCCACCTCGGGTGCTCGAGGACTGCCCCGGCCCGCAGCACCCGCAGCACCACCCGCGCCCGGTCGACGGCGACGTGCAGCTGGGCCAGCGGCACCGGCGGCCCGCTGGTCGCTTCGAGGCGTTGCGATCCGGCCAGGTGCACCCGGAGGTCGCCCGGCAGTTCCCAGCCGCCGGAATGGGGCGGCGACGAGACCAGCACCGCGGCCGCGGGGTCGAGCTCCTCGAGCCGGATCAGTTCGCGAGCCGCGTCGAGATCCTCACCGGCGGCGAGCTGGGCCAGCAGCGTCGCCCGCCGGTGCTCGCGGGCCTGGCCGGTCCACCGCTGCTGGGCGATGGTGGCAGCCGCCAGCTCGGCGCACTCGACGAGCGCCGGCAGGTCCGCCTCCGTCACGCTCTGATCGGGATCCAGCACCCAGAGGTAGCCGAGCAGGTCACGACCGGCACGCAGCGGCAGGCACCAGCGGGCCAGCATCTCCGCCTCGGGCACCGCGGCGACCCGCACCGGCCCGGTCGCCCTGGCCAGGCCCAGCCGGGCCACCACGGCGACCGCGGCCGGATGGACCTCGCGTTCGAGGATGCTGCGCATCCGGGTCGGGTCGATGGCGCCCTGCCGGCTCCACCACAGCGGCTGATGCCGGGCGTCCTCGATGAGCACCGCCTTGCCGAGCCCGGCACCGAGCTGGTCGACCATTGCCTGCACGCCGACCGATGACGTCATCGCACCTCCGCACGCCAGGATCCGACCCGGAGGGCCGCCGCTTCGACACCTGTAGGAAACCACACCCGGATGTTCCGCTACCACGCCGAAGCCCGCATGGTGACGGCATTAGTAGCTTTAGCGGCAGCTAGACCGATTCGTCCTCGCGCTCGTTGTCGGGTTCGGCCCCATAAGCCGATCGGCGAGCGCCTCGGCGTTAGGAAGAGGGCCGGAGTTGACCGCCCGCGCCCACCTGAAGGGCGAAGGGCCCGTGTCGAATCGACACGGGCCCTTTGCTTTGCCACCGACGCCGACCGGGAACGGTCCGGGCTATTTCGCGATCGCGTCCAGCCGCTGCAGCAGGTCGTGCGCGGCCAGCTCGACCTCTTTGTGCCGCCACTCCGAGGCGCGGTAGACGCAGGCGATCAGACCGGTCCGGTGGACCCTACGGAAATCGCCGTAGACGAAGGCGTACCTCGCCTTGGTCTCCTCGCTCGCGCCCTCGGTCAGCCCGAGGTGCCAGGCGGCGTAGTCCGGCCAGCCGTGCTTGGCCAGATAGTCGTTCTGGGCCGCGGCGTCCGGCTGCACGTCGCCCCAGTCACTGTCGAGCACGTACTGCCGCCGATCGATCAACTGCCGGGCATGCGCGACGGCCGCCGGGTTCAGCGAGTAGGAAGCCATCTGGCTACCTTGGCACATTGCCTGGCACATTTGCCTGGCACATTTGCCAGGGCGCCGAACGCGGGTCGTCCGCGGCCAAATCCCCACGACTTGCCACCGCCTACCGGCGGGAGTAACCATGGACATGGCGTTTCGGGGCGTTGAACAGCCAGCGGAGCGCTTGAACCCAGGTCCCCGAAACGTCCTGGACCGTGGGCGTGCGGTCAGGATGGGCTGCTCCAGCGGTGCTGCTCAAGCTCGGTCTGGGAGGGCAGCCGGCCGGTCAGGGTGACCTCGTTGGCGACATCGCGCAGCTTGACATGGCTGCTCTGCGAGGCGGCGCGCAGCCGGTCGAAGGCCTGCTCGCTGGTGATCTTGTGGGTGGCCATCAGGATGCCCAGGGCCTGGCTGATCTGCCTGCTGGTGCGCAACGCGGTGTGCGCGTGCTCGAGTTCGTCCCGGCTGCCGAGCAGGCTCAGCAGCCCGCCGATGGACTGGGCCAGCAGGCCAACCCGGTGGACGATCTCCTCGGTGAAGTGATTGGGGCGCTCGGCGTAGACGACCAGGACGGCGGGCTGTGACCCCTCGATGGGCAGCGGGTGGGCATGCACCGATCGGATCGGGGTGCGACTGGTCAGCGCCTGGGTGTAGGCGGCCCAGCGCCGGTCGGTCGAGACGTCGTGGCAGGTCACCGGCTGGTCATCGGCCAGGGCCTGCACCGCCACCGCGTCGCCGAGGTCGACGTCGAGTTGGTCGAGCGCGTCGATGGCATCCGAGTCGCCCACCGCGGTCCGGATCGGGTGCGGGCGCGCGGACCGGACCAGGGCGGCGACGAGACCACCGCAGAGCGCCGGCACGGGGAGCAGGAGCTGCGGGAGGGCCTGCCCCGGGTTGGGAGCCGCGGCAGCCCGGGTGGCCATGTCACTCAGGTGTTCTGCGAAACTGGTACTCGTCACGCCCGCCCCCCGTAGGTTTACAACGTAAGCCTAAACACGGCGGTGCACTGGGCCCTGGGCATGACGCCCGCTCGGTGGGGTTCCATGAGAGCCGAAGTGGATTCGGAACGGCGTCGACGGCCGGGCCGGGTCGCCACCTCCGCGCCGCGATGCGAGGATGGGAACATACAGCGCACCTGCGCTGCGACCACCACGCGGTACGGATGCTCAGCCGTGGCACGCAGGAGGGAGTCCGCGTTGCCTCGTCGGCCATCGGGCGAACCCACCGGGCACACCGCCGTCCGCGGCAACCGGCTGTCCCGCGAGCGGATCGTCGACGTGGCGTTGGCGCTGATCGACGAGCGGGGCCTGGCCGCGCTCACCATGCGCGCCCTGGCCGGCCGGCTCGGCGTCGAGGCGATGTCGCTCTACAAGCACGTTGCCAATCGCGACAAGCTCTTCGACGCGGTGGTCGAGCGGATCGTGGGCGAACTGGCCGACGACGACAGGGTCTCCCCCGATCCCGACCAGGGCTGGCGCAGCTACCTGGCCGGCATCGCGCACGGAGTCCGGCGCTATGCCCGGGCCCATCCGCACGCCTTTGCACTGGTCGCCACCCGACCCACCGAAGCCCCCTGGATCAACCCGCCGCTGCGCTCGCTGGACTGGATC
>JAVEEO010000189.1 GCA_030840415.1 Pseudonocardiales bacterium
CATCCAGGGTCTGGGTAGTCACCCCCCGATTGTGCCACCGAGGACTGCCGGGGTCAGTGCGGCAACTGCCTCAGATGTCGATGATCCGCGGGGTGGTCGATGCCGGCCGGTCGGCGGCCGAGGCATGCGGCTCGCCGTCGCCCGGTTGCGTAGCTGGCTGGGCGGTGCCGGCGGTCAGCTGCCGCTGGACCTGCTGGCCGCCGAGGAACCGTCGGAAGCGCAGCTCCTGCTTGGGCGGGCGGTCGTTGGCGATCAGCACCGCCGACCACGGCAGCACCAGGGCGGCGGCCACGAACCCGGCGGCCAGCCAGCCGCTCAGCGAGAAGGTGCTGGCCGCGCCGACGATGCACACCGCGCGCAGCGACATCATCACCAGGTAGCGCTTGCGGCGACGGTCGAACTCGTCGTCGGCGTTGACCGGTGCCTCGGTGATGAGGATCGGCCGATCGGCGGGATTCCTCGACGGGCGCACCTGACCATCGTGCCACCGCGATCGGGCCGTCGGGGTGTGAGATAACAGTCCGAACCGACCGGGCCCCGACTCCGAATACCCTGCCGGCATGCCGCTGCGGCACGATTGGCCGGTGCTTCGGAAATCGATCGACCTGCCGTGAGCGTGCAACCGCTGTTTCCGGCAGCCGTCCTGGACGGGCTCGGCCAGGCCCTGCGCCACCGGTTCGGCTCGGTCGCGGTGACCGAGGTGCTGGGGCTGCCCGGTGAGGCGGCCCTGTCGCGCGGTGACCTCAGCGGCGCGGACCGGCTGACCCGGCAGGGCTCGGACACCGAGACGCTGATCCGGCTGCTCCTGCTCGGACTGCCGGTGCCGCCGGCTGCCGCGGCGGCCGCGCTGCGCCCGCTGCCACTGGCCGATGCCGAGGCGGCCGGCCTCCTCGAGCGGGCCGAGGGCGGGATCCGCGCGATGCTGGACGTCCGGCCGTACTCCGAGACCGGTGGTCCGGACTGGTGGGTGGTCTCCGACCTCGGTGCCGAGGTGCGGGCCGGCCCGCTGCATCCCGAACACGTGCTCGGCATCGGGTCGGCGGGGCTGACCCTCGCCGAGGCCACCGTGCGCGGGCCGGTGCGGCACGCGCTCGACGTCGGCACCGGGTGCGGCGTCCAGGCACTGCACCTGTCCGAACACAGCGCGGCAGTCACCGCGACCGACCTCAGTGACCGGGCGCTGCGGATGGCCGCCACCACGGCGGCGCTGAACGGCCGGCGCTGGGAGCTGCTGCGGGGTTCGCTGCTGGAGCCGGTCGGGCAGCGGCGTTTCGACCTGATCGTGTCGAACCCGCCGTTCATCGTGGGTCCGGGCTTCGAGCCGGGCGCCGGCGGCTTCCGCTACCGCGACAGCGGCCTGGCCGGCGACGCGGTGTGCGCCCGGCTGGCCGGCGGGCTGACCGATCGGCTGACCGAGGGCGGCACCGGGCAGTTGCTGGCGAACTGGATCATCGACGGCGCGCAGGAGTGGCAGGAGCGGGTGACCGGCTGGCTGCCCGCCACCGGTTGCCAGGCCTGGATCTGGCAGCGCGAGGTGGCCGAGCCCGGCGAGTACGTGGCGCTGTGGCTGCGCGACGCCGGCGAGCAGCCGGGCACCGCCAGCTGGCGGCAGCGCTATGACGACTGGCTGGACTGGTTCGCGACCTCCGGCGTGGCGGGCGTCGGCATGGGACTGATCAGCGTGCGGCGCACCGCGGACCGGTCCTCGCAGGTGGTGTGCCAGGACGTCGTGCAGGCACACGAGCATCCGATCGGCCCGGCGATCGAGGAGTGGTTCTCCCGGGCCGCCTGGTTGCGCGACCGCTCGGTGGCGCAGCTGCTGGATGCCCGGCTGGTGGCCGCGGCCGGCATGGTCCGTTCCAGCCATGCGCTGATCACCGCCGACGGCTGGCAGCCGGCGCTGGTGCAGCTGCGCCAGGCCGGCGGGCTGCGCTGGGAGCTCGAGGTGGACGACGCGGTCGCGGCGCTGGTGGCGGCCTGCACCGGTGGCGCCACCCTCGGCGTGGTGCTCAGTGTGCTGGCCGCGGCGGTATCGGCCGGTACTGATGAGGTGACCGGGGCGCTGGTTCCCGTCGTACTCGATCTGATCGAACGCGGCTTTCTCGTGCCCGCCGAGCTGGTGCCCGCCGATTTTGAGCCCGCCGATCTTGTGTCTACCGATCTCGAGCTGCCGGCTGGTGGCGCGCGGTGAGGGCGGTGCTGCAACGAGTGTCCAGCGCCTCGGTGACGGTGGCCGGCGAGCTTCGCGGCGAGATCGGCGCCGGCCTGCTGGTGCTGGTCGGGGTCAGCCGCACCGACACCGGGGCCGAGGCCCGCTGGCTGGCCGGCAAGGTCGCGGGGCTGCGGGTGCTGCGCGACGGCCAGCGCGACGAGGCGTCGGCGGCCTCGATCGGCGCGCCGGTCCTGGTGGTCAGCCAGTTCACGCTGCATGCCGACCTGACCTCCGGGCGCCGGCCGAGCTGGCAGGCAGCGGCACCGGCTGCCTCCGCCGAGCCGCTGGTCACTGCCTTCTGCACCGAGTTGCGGGCCCTCGGCCTGCCGGTTGCCACCGGGGAGTTCGGGGCCACCATGGCCGTACACAGCGTCAACGACGGCCCGCTGACCCTGCTGGTGGAGACACCCGCCCGGCCCTGAACGGCCACGCTGGCTCACGCTGCCGCAACGAAGGCCGCTCTGACCCGCTGTGACGGACCCGTCGCCTTCCGGGGCCGACCGAACTTGCCCAAGTTAGCCCGCACCCGGTCGAATAGCTGGCCTCAGCCGGCCGCACTCCGCGCCAGGGCGGCTCTTCCCAGTTGCGCACATCCGGGGCGGCAACGCCGAAGTGCCGATCCGGGAACATCTGCGGCTCCGAACCGTTGTAGAAGGTGGGAGAAAAAGACCCCATCAGTGGACGGGACCCCAACGTGACACAACCAGCCACCAAGATCACGCCGCAGCCGGCAGCCAAGACGACGACGACCAAGCGCCGCAACGCGCCTTCGCACACCCTTCCCGGTCACCGCGCCCCGCGGGCCGCCACCCCGGCTCCCAACGCGCCGGTCGAGGTCGAGGATGCGGTCGTCGACACGGTGACCGCCGAGGCCGAGATCGCCCTGGACGAGGCCAGTCCGGTCGAAGCGACCGCGGACCTGGACGAGGTGGTCCAGGCCGCCGACCTGGTCCGGTCCTACCTGAACGAGATCGGCAAGGTATCGCTGCTGACGGCCGTGGAAGAGGTCGAGCTGTCCAAGCGGATCGAGGCCGGCCTGTACGCCACGCACCTGCTGGGCACCAGCAAGCGGCTGGCGCTGCCGCGCCGTCGCGAACTCCAGTCGCTGGCAGCCGATGGCGAGACGGCCAAGGACCTGCTGTTGCGGGCCAACCTGCGACTGGTGGTGTCGCTGGCCAAGCGCTACACCGGACGCGGGATGCCGTTCCTGGACCTGATCCAGGAGGGCAACCTGGGACTGATCCGGGCGGTCGAGAAGTTCGACTACACCAAGGGCTTCAAGTTCTCCACCTACGCCACCTGGTGGATCCGGCAGGCGATCAGCCGGGCGATGGCCGACCAGTCACGCACCATCCGGCTGCCCGTCCACCTGGTCGAGCAGATCAACAAGATGCAGCGGATGCGCCGGGAGCTGGGCCAGAACCTGGGCCGGGACGCCACCGATGCCGAACTGGCCGCCGAGCTGGACATCAACGTCGAGCGACTGCACGAGTTGGTCGACCATGCCCGGGATCTGGTGAGCCTGGACCAGACGGTCGGCTCGGACGAGGACTCCGCGCTCGGGGACTTCATCGCCGACAGCGAGGCCACCAAGCCCACCGAGGCCGTCGAGTTCGACCTGATGCGCCGCCAACTGGGCGTCATCCTGGACTCGCTGGAGCCCCGGGAGGCGGCCGTGGTCCGGCTCCGGTACGGCCTGGCCGACGGCAACCCGCACACCCTGGACGACATCGCCCGGAAGTTCAACCTGTCCCGCGAGCGGATCCGCCAGATCGAGCGCGAGACCATGGCCAAGCTGCGGCACCCGTCCCGTGCCCAGTCGCTGCGGGACTACCTCGACGACTGATCTCCCGGCTTCGTCGCCGGGCGCCGGCTGCACCCGCTCGTGCGGCGCCACCACTGCCCGGGATGCGTCGTGCGTCACGACCGCCCGGCAGCTCGATTCGTCGAGCTGCCGGGCGGTTCGTCTTTCCGGCCCCTGGAAGCCTCGCAGCCCCTTCGGGCAAGCCTCGGCGCTCCGATACGGCCGGCGCTACGGTGTCGTGGTGGACCCCGTCACCGCGCTGCGCCGGATCGCGTTCCTGCTCGAACGCGGCGCGGCCCCCACCTACCGGGTCAAGGCCTTCCGCCGGGCCGCGGACGTGGCGCTGCTCAACGCCCCCCAGCTCGAGGAGCGGCTGCGGGCGGGCACCCTGAGCGAGCTCGCGGGGATCGGGCAGGTGACGGCCGCGGTGATCACCGAGGCGGCCGCCGGCCGGGTACCGGATTACCTGGTCAAGCTGGAGGAGCGCGAAGGGCCGCTGGTCGACCTCGACCCGGCCGGCCAGCGGCTGCGGGACGCGCTGCGCGGCGACCTGCACAGCCACTCGGACTGGAGCGACGGCGGCAGCCCGATCGAGGAGATGGCGGTGACGGCCATCGAACTGGGGCACGAGTACCTGGCGCTGACCGACCACTCCCCCCGGCTGACGGTGGCCAACGGCCTGACCGCCGAGCGGCTGGAACGCCAACTGGGGATCCTGCACTCGCTGGAGCCCCGGCTGGCACCGTTCCGGCTGCTGTCCGGCATCGAGGTGGACATCCTCGACGACGGCAGCCTGGACCAGACCGACGAGCTGCTGTCCCGGCTGGACCTGGTGGTGGCCTCGGTGCACTCGAAGCTGCGGATGGAGTCGGCGGCGATGACCCGCCGGATGCTGGCCGCCATAGGCAACCGGCACACCAATGTCCTGGGGCACTGCACCGGCCGGTTGCTCAACGGCAAGCGGCCGCCGAGCACCTTCGACGCCGCCGCCGTGTTCGCCGCCTGCGCCGAGCACGAGGTAGCGGTGGAGATCAACTGCCGGCCGGAACGGCTGGACCCGCCGCTGGAACTGCTCAGGCAGGCGGTCGAGGCCGGCTGTCTGTTCAGCATCGACACCGACGGACACGCCCCCGGGCAGCTCGACTGGCAGCCCTTCGGCTGCGCCCGGGCCGCGGAGTGCGACGTGCCGGTGGACCGGGTGATCAACAGCTGGCCGGTGGACAAGCTGCTGGCCTGGTCGAACCGGCACCGCTGAGCCGGCTGCCGGCCCGGTCACCGAGCCCGGGGAGCCGGTGGTCAGCCGCCCGCGCCTGGGTCAGCCGCCAGCGCCTGGGTCAGTGGTGCCCGCCGCGGTCGGGGTGCCTGCCTCGGTCGCCCGGGTGACCCGTCAATTGTCAGCCGGCCCTCCGATCGCCGGTCTCCACCGGCCGGCCCGGGTCGGTGATCCATTCGCTCCATGAACCGGGGTACAACACGGCCTCGATACCGGCCGCCTGCATTGCCAGCACCGTGTGCGCCGCGGTGACTCCGGAGCCGCAGTACACCCCGACCGGCTGGCCCATCGCCTCGGCGCCGCCCTGCGCCACG